>NZ_JBSQIC010000054.1:0-24784 GCF_055108615.1 Tangfeifania sp.
TCATCTGCCGGGAAATTTGTGTAAGATCCCGTTTCATATCCATATTTATTTCTCACAAAATCAGAAACTGTCTGAAGGTCGTCTTCTGTTGTGCGCGAAATGTAATTGTCCGGATCGGCAACACCATCGGTTGAAGCTCTCCAACGATTGGCAATTGTTGGTGTTTCAGCCATTTCGGCGTTTACGAAAAAGAACAATTTGTTTTCGATAATCGGACCACCTAAAGTGAAACCGTATGTTGTATTACGGTCTTTTTCACGTGCGCCTTGTATTTGCATACCATTAACAGCATCTCCGCGCATGTTTTCATTTCTGTGATAAACGTAAGCGCTACCTTTGAAGGTGTTTGTACCCGATTTTGTAATAGCGTTTACACCACCCCCAATAAAGTTGGTTTGGCGCACATCGTATGGAGCAATTACAACTTGCAATTCTTCAATAGCTTCAATAGAGATTGGATTACCACCACCAGGAAGCGCATCACTCAAACCGAAGTTATTGTTAAAATTAGCTCCATCCACCGTAAAGTTAGCTGTACGACCATCAGTACCGGCAAAGCTCATACCATCACCTCCATAAGGCGAAAGGCGGGTAATGTCCATAATGCTACGGTTTACTGTAGGCAAATTATCTATCTGGCTGTTTGTAATATTTGTCACTGCTCCGGTTTTCTCATTAGAGAATTTTGTGCGGGTTGCCGTAACAAGAACTTCATCTATTGATAATGATTCTTCAGAGAGTACAACATTCATTACATAGTTTTCACCTAAACTCAACGTAATGTTGTTTTGTGTGTAATCACCATATCCAATGAAAGTAACTTTTACAGTGTAGGGTCCGCCTACACGCATACCATTTAGGTTGAACCGGCCCTCCGTGTTGGTTACAGTACCATAAGTAGTTCCTGATGGGGTATGTGTCGCAATCACCGTTGCACCGATAACAGCCCCCTCGGCATCGGTAACCCGTCCGCTCATACTGGAGGTGGTTACCTGTGCTTGTATTATAGTAGCCGATGAAATAATGAGCGCTACTAATAAAACCCTGATTCTTTTAATCATAAATTTTAAATTTTAATTTAGAAGTTGTATAAAATGAATAGTATGTAAGTTTTTTAAGTTGCATTTTTCACATTCTATGCAATTTGCCCGGCAAAGAAAACCTTTTTATTTTTTTTAATGATTAAGTATTAATTAATTTTATGACAGCTTATTTTTTTATGGCCTGTTTTTTTATATTATTAAAATAAGTTTCTGAAGAACAATATTTTATAATTTCGATTTTTTGCCTGTCCCGTTCGGAAAACAGAAAAGGAAAGTTTGCATTAACTTATTTTTCTACCAAAATAAGCAATGAATAGTTATTAAACATTTTTGGCGACTTTTCAACAATTTTTCACCAGGATATAAACAGGTTATTCCTTTGGGGCAAAAGCATTTCGATTTTTTATGAAACGCGGCGGTTTATTACCTGTTTAAATATTGTTTATCGTAATATTTCTGGTAGTCGCCCGAGGTTACATTTTTCATCCACTCTTCGTTGTCGAGGTACCAGTCGATGGTTTTGCTGATGCCTTCTTCAAACTGTACCGAAGGTTCCCAGCCCAGTTCGTTTTTAATTTTGGTGGCATCGATGGCATAACGCAAATCGTGCCCGGCACGGTCTTTTACGTAAGTGATGAGTTTTTCCGATTCGCCTTCTTCTCTTCCCAGTTTTTTATCCATCACACGGCACATGGTGCGGATGAGGTCGATGTTTTTCCATTCGTTAAAACCGCCAATATTATAGGTGTCTCCTGTTTTTCCTTTGTGGTAAATCACATCGATGGCCCGGGCATGATCGACTACCCAAAGCCAGTCGCGCACGTTTTCGCCTTTCCCATAAACCGGCAGCGGCTTTTTATTTTGTATGTTATTGATAAACAGCGGAATTAGTTTTTCAGGAAACTGATACGGACCGTAATTGTTGGAACAGTTTGAAATAACAACCGGCAGCCCGAAAGTATCGTGGTAGGCCCGCACAAAGTGGTCGGAACTGGCTTTTGATGCCGAATACGGACTGTGCGGATCGTAGCGGGTTTCTTCGGTGAAAATGCCTTCTTCTCCCAGGGAACCGTAAACTTCATCGGTGGAAATGTGGTAGAATTTTTTACCCGAAAAATCATCCTTCCAAATGTGTTTTGCTGCATTCAGCAAATTTACCGTGCCAATAACGTTGGTGTAAACAAATTCCGTCGGATTCGAAATGGAACGGTCAACGTGCGACTCTGCTGCCAGGTGAATTCCCCCGTCGAACTGCCTTTCTTCGAAAAGTTGCAGAATAAAATCGCCGTCAACAATATCGCCTTTTACAAACTCGTAGTTGGGTTTGTTTTCAATGTCTTTTAAATTGGCCAGGTTGCCGGCGTAGGTTAATTTATCGAGGTTAACGATTTTATAATCAGGATATTTATTTACAAATAAACGAACAACATGTGAACCAATAAATCCGGCACCGCCGGTGATGAGAATGGTTTTCATAGTTTTCAAATTTTAAAATCAAAATTACATTTTTCCGGCTGAAATGAAAAGCAGTTTTAAACTCGTTGCTAAAACAATTTCAGAAAACTCCCCGGAATGGAAGTTTCGAAACGAACCAATTCGCCCGTTAGCGGATGCCTGAAAGCCAAAATCCAGGCGTGCAGACCAAGCCTTCCTATGGGATTTGAAACGGAACCGTATTTTTTATCGCCAATAACCGGGTGGTTCAGGTCCTGCAAATGAACACGAATTTGGTTTTTACGGCCGGTTTCAAGCGTCATTTTTAGCAATGAATACAAATCATTGCTTTTCAGGGTTGAGTAATGTGTGATGGCTTCCTGCCCTTTTTCGGGAATTTGAGAGGAATGCACTTTAAACACTTTGCTTTCAAAAAGATACGACCGGTAAGTTCCTTCCGGTCTTTCCATTTGTCCATCGATTACCGCCAAATAACTCCGTTCGGAAATGGTTTGTTTCCACGATTCCTGGAGCATTCCCTGCATTTCGCTGTTTTTAGCAAACATCATTAACCCGGAAGTTTCCCGGTCGAGCCGGTGCACGATAAAAATTTTGTTTTTTTCATCCTGCTCCTTCACATAGTTGCTGAGAATGCTGTAAACAGTGTCCCTTTTTTCATTTTCGGTAGCAATGGTCAATAGGCCGGCTTTTTTATTTACCACAATCAAATCTTTGTCTTCGTAAACGATTGTCATCCCAAACACCTGGTTGGCAGCGGGCTGTGGCGTATTTTTCCCCAGCGTTACAGTTTGTCCCGGCCTCAGTAAATGATTAAACTGGGAAACCGCTTTTCCATCAACAAAAACCTGCCTGTTTTTCAGAATTGATTTAACCTTGTTGCGGCTTTTATCCGGGAAGTTGGCCAAAAGAAATTTCATCAGTTCTTCCTGCTCTTTTACTTCTAAGCCGGGTGCCTGGGGCTTTTTTGAACCGGCGCGTGGGTTGCTGGATTTTTGTTTCATAAATGAAAATGCAATTTAATTGGCAGGAAGATGTTTAAAATCCGGCCACGACAAAGATAGTTCTATTTTATTGTGATTCATGCGAATCAAGAGTTGATATTAGCTGATTGTCAATAATTCAACCCACTCCGGGGTTGTGCCTTTACGTCCTATTGCCTTCCCCGAGCTTCGCACGGGGCTATTTTTGTTTATGTCCTTCGGACATTTCTTTATCCCGAAAGGGATTAAACAATAATAGCCACGGGTAAAACCCGTGGTAATGAAGTGGATATGAGAAGAACCCCGAAGTGGGTCCAACCCTTAATTCGAATGATTCAGAAACCGTTAATTGTAACGGACAATTGTTTTCTGAACACTGCGACATCCTCTTAAATCTTCCGCACTTTCTTTTCCCATTCCCACGCCGAAAGCAGCGTTTCTTCCAGGTCTTTCTCAGCTTTCCAGCCCAGCTCTTCGTTGGCAAAAGTGGTGTCGGCCCAAATTTTTTCGATATCGCCGGCACGGCGGCCCACAATTTTGTAGTTCAGTTTAACGCCGGTAGCTTTTTCAAATCCAGTTACCATCTCCAAAACCGAGATGCCCTTGCCGGTTCCCAGATTGAATACTTCATAATTCTGTTTATTTTTTTTATGAAGCAACCGTTCAATAGCCACCACGTGCGCTTTGGCCAAATCCACCACATTAATGTAGTCGCGGATAGCTGAGCCGTCGGGCGTGTCGTAATCGTCTCCAAAAACTTTCAGCTCCTCACGAATTCCGGCCGCAGTTTGGGTAATAAACGGCACCAGGTTTTGCGGTACGCCCAGCGGCAGTTCGCCAATCAGCGCCGACGGATGGGCACCAATGGGATTAAAATACCTCAAAGCAATTCCTTTCAGCTGTGGATGGGCTTTTATGGTATCGTTCAAAATATCCTCATTCACCCGTTTGGTATTTCCGTAAGGCGATTCGGCATCTTTTCGCGGTGTGTTTTCGGTTACGGGCAGTTTGTCGGGCTGGCCGTAAACCGTGCACGACGATGAAAATACAATATGTTGAATTTTAAATTTAAGCTGGCAATCCAGAAGATTCATCAGCGAAACAAGGTTGTTGCGGTAGTAATGCAGCGGTTTTTCCACTGATTCGCCCACTGCTTTTGAAGCGGCAAAATGAATGATGGCTTCAATGTCAGTGTTTCGTTTAAAAAAGTCTTCGGTTTTTTCCCGGTCCGATAAATCAAATTTTTCAAACGCTGGTTTTTTTCCGGTAATTTTTTCGATGTTGCCAAGCACTTCAATGCCTGAATTCGATAAATCATCTACTACTACAACTTCATATCCTGCTTCCTGCAATTCAACCACGGTGTGCGAACCTATGTATCCGGTTCCGCCTGTAACCAATATTTTATTGTTCATTTCTCAGTTTTTAGCGTAAAATTAAAAATTTAAGTAAAGCAGGGGGGTAATTTCTTTTATCTTCTGAAAATTTTAATGATTCGAAAACCTTACTTCCACGGATGTTTTTATAATTTTACCAGTAAAAATCCGAAAAAGTGAAGTTAGGAAAATACATACAAAATCTCCTTCAGGAAAATGAAACGGTTATTGTACCAGGATTTGGTGCGTTTGTTTCTGTTTATAAACCTGCCGAAATCGACGAGCAATCTGATGAGATAAAGCCGCCTACGAAGGCGATTACTTTTAACCCCAAAATCCGGAATAACGATGGTTTACTGGTAGATGCAATAGCGAATAAAGAAGGAATTTCGCATTTTGAAGCGCTGAAAAAAATTGAAGATGAACGTGATGAAATTATCTATCAGCTCGACAAAGGGGAAAAAGTAGCCCTTGAAAATGCGGGGGTTCTTTTTTTGGATGAGAGCAATGAAATTCAGTTTGAGCCCTCAGAAGGGAAAAAATTGTTTTCCGAAACTTTTGGGCTGGATGAAACTTCACTGAAAGATGAGCCTGGGCCTGTACCGGAAGAAAAACCAGAGGAAGAAGAGATAACTGAAACTACAAGTGTGGAGGAACCTCCTGAAGAACAAATTCCCGAAGCCGAAAGTATCGAGCAGGCCCCTGAAGAAGAATCTGAGCCCGAAACGGTTCCCGATTCATTGCCCGGCGAGCCGGAAGAGCCAGAAAAAAAGAAAAAAGGCTGGTTGTGGTTTTTGCTGATTTTGATTCCGATAGTTGCTGCAGGTATTTTTATTCTGCTTAAAGATGATGTGGTGAAAGAACAACCTCCGGTGGCCGAAGTTACTGAAAACGAACCCCCGGCAGAGGAAATTCCTGCTGAAGAGGAAGCATCTGAACCACTGCCGGTTACCGGGGTAGATTCAATTCAAACAGATTCGGTTGAAATAGTTCAGGCAGATAGCGTGCAAATTCAGGAAATAACTATTGATTCTGCTCATTACGTAAAACCCGATACGTCGATGTTTTATCTGGTGGGCGGCAGTTTTAAAGAGGCCAAAAATGCCAATAAATATTTCAGGAAGCTGGAAAATGAAGGTTACGAACCTTTCCATCTGGGAAAACAGGGCAGTTTTTATATTGTAGGAATCGACATATTCGATAATGAAATTGAAGCCTATGGCGCTCAATATAATTTTTTAGACAAATACCCTGATTCAGGGGTTTGGGTTTTTATTCCGGAATAATTAAAAACGAAAACCATGAACTAACTAATAAAGGAAATATTAATATCTAAACGAAAATAAAATGAATCCTTCACGAAGAAATTTTCTCAAAAAATCGGCCATTGCAGCATCGGCAATAAGCTCATTGTCTGTAGTTCCTGAAAATGTTTGGTCATCAGAGGTTGCTCCTTCCGACAAAGTGAATGTGGCACTTATTGGCTGCCGTAACATGGGTTTCGGAATTTTACGTCACCACCTCGACACCGGAATGGTAAACTGCCTGGCACTTTGCGATGTGGATAAAAACATCCTGAACGAACGGGCACAAACGGTTAAAAATGATTACGGGCAGAAACCTCAACTGTACAGTGATTACCGAAAATTGCTGGAAAGAATTGACATTGATGCGGTAATTATTGGCACGCCCGACCACTGGCACTGCCTGATTATGGTGGAAGCTGCTCAGGCGGGTAAGGATGTTTACGTTGAAAAACCCATGGCCAATACCATTGGCGAGTGCAATATTATGGTAAAAGCTGCCAAACGCTATAACCGGGTGGTTCAGGTGGGCCAGCAGCAGCGCGATAACAAAGTTTTTAAAGATGTGATGGGGTTGATTAAATCGGGCGAAATTGGTACGCTCCGCAAGGTGAATGTCTGGGCCAATTTCAATTATGGCCTGGGCTCTACTCCAAAACCCGACAGCGCCGTGCCCGAAGGAGTAGATTATGACTTTTGGCTGGGGCCGGCCCCCAAACGCCCGTTTAACGAAAACCGTTTTCACGGCAGCTGGCGCCACTTTTGGGATTATGGCGGGGGCCTGATGTCTGACTGGGGCGTGCACCTGCTCGATATGGGAATTTGGGCAAAAGACCTGACTGAAGGGCCTGAAAATGTAATTACCTATGCTGAAAACCTTTCGCGGAAAACCATGCACCGCGATTCGTTCGATACGATGAATGTGATTTATCCGAAAAAAGACTTCGTAATCAATTGGGACATGACTGCCGGCATTCAGCAAGGGCCGTTCGATTCATCGTACGGTTTGCAGTTTATAGGCGAAAAGGCAACCATCGTGGCCGACCGCTATAAATATCATCTGTCGCCGGAATGGGATGGCGAGAAAGAAGCTCCGAAAGCCGAAGAAGTTTTGTACACCAAAGGGCATGAATCGCACCGTCAGCATGTGGATAATTTCCTGGAATGTATTAAAACCCGTGAAAAGACTTCGTGCCCGCCGGAAGTGGGAAGGGCTGCCGCTTTGCACGCCCATATCCCAAACATTGCCGCCCGCGTGGGGCAAACCGTTTTGGAATGGGACGACGAACAAAACCGGTTTACCAACTGTGAAAAGGCCAACGAGCTGATTACTCCGGAATACCGCAAACCGTGGAAATTACCGGAGGTTTAAAAATTTTAGATATTGTTTTTTGAAAAGTAAAATTTGAAAAAATGAATACCAGGAGAAATTTTATAAAAACCAGCATTGCCGGAGCCGGCGCATTGGCATTAAACCCGTTCAATTTGCTGGCTTCAGAAGGAAGTGCAAAACTTAAAAAATTCGGATTTATTTCGGGGATTGCAGGTGATGCCATGGAAGCCGACTGGAAAGGAACACTGAAAAAGGCTGTTGATTTCGGTTTTTCGGAACTGGAAGGAGGGAGCAACTATGCATCTTCACCTCAGGAATTTGTCAGTTTTTGCAAAGAAATTGGCATAACCCCCATTGCCGGAAGTGTCAGTTTTCGTTCGTCCAACGATGAACTAAAAGAAAGTTTCGACAAGATTAAATCCTATGGACAGGAATACGTGTTAGACTACTGGCCCTGGTACGGCGATGTTCCATTTAGTTTGGAAGACTGTGAAAAGTCGGTTGAACGGCTGAATGAAGTGGGAAGTTTGGCAAAAAACCGCGGATTGAAATTTTTGTGGCACAACCACGACAATGAATTCCGGAATATGGAAAAAGGATTACCTTTCGACTACCTGATGGAAAATACCGATGCCGATTTTGTCAACTGCGAAATGGACATTTACTGGGTAAAAAAAGGTGGCGGCGACCCACTTGAAGTATTGAAAAAATATGCCGGAAGAGTTCCAATTCTCCATGTAAAAGACATGGCACCCGATGAGGATTTCATCTGCCCCGGCCGGGGAATTATCGACTTTGGACCCATTTTTAAAGAAGCCAATAAACAGGGTATGGAACATTACATTGTGGAACGCGACAATGAACCCGATGGGT
This sequence comes from Tangfeifania sp., assembly GCF_055108615.1. NCBI lineage: Bacteria > Pseudomonadati > Bacteroidota > Bacteroidia > Marinilabiliales > Prolixibacteraceae > Tangfeifania > Tangfeifania sp. The sequence goes on from NZ_JBSQIC010000054.1 coordinate 8,365, forward strand.
TGGGCTGCTTGCAATCGAGTGCCGAGTTTTTGAAAAATTTACGGCTTTAACAAGAGTGGTAGTAGAAATTTTTCCGGCCAGAATTATTGTTTCCAATCCCGGCGGACTTCCCAAAGGCATGCCGGCAAAGGATTTTGGGAAATACAGCCTTGCCCGCAATGCTATTCTTGCCAACTTAATGCAGCGAGCCGGGGTGGTTCCCGGTGGGTTTTGTGCGTTCTGAATCCTTCGTATGGAAATATTGAGCAGGTGGGCTTTGAGCCACCAGCTCAACGGCGAAGTCTTCACCCTGTGAAATTCGTTAGGCGGTTTTTATTTCACAGGGTAAACCTGCTGGCTCGGGCCCAGCTGGTGAACAGCCACCTGCTTCAACCCAGAAAACCCGCTTAGCGCCTAATCAGGTTAAATACATTAGTTCCGAAACCTGTTTAGCGCACACGAATATTTTTTCTCGCGGAAAGGCCATACTGACCAGATTTTACGGCCTGCAAATTGTCCGATGAAAAAACTGCCCAGCAGAAACGGTGCCAGCGACCAGGTTAATTCCAGTCCATGAAAATCACGAATGAGAATAACGAGCGGCACCGGCGCATGAATAGCCAGAAACCAGCAGGGCGAAAATTTTTGCAGTCCGCCGCGTAGGTAACCAAACGGTAGGTTGATGATGATGGTGGCGAGGCAGGTGTAGAAAATCCGCCACTCTAAGCTGAGCAGGTTGGTGAAAAACAGTGGTATGTGCGTTGAAAATATCATTTGGGGCCGGTTTCAACATTTATCCAGTCAATTTCTTTTTTGAGCAGGCTGAGTGTTTCTTCTTCAAATCCTCCGGGTTCGGGTTGGTAATTGTATGCCCAGGAAGCATTTGTCGGCAGGCTCACCATGATCGACTCTGTGTTTCCACCCGATTCCAGCCCGAATTTGGTGCCGCGGTCATGAATCAAATTAAATTCAACGTACCGGCCACGGCGGAGTTGCTGCCACTGTTTTTCGCGAACGGTGTATTTCTCCCGACCGTTTTTATTCATGAAATCGGTATAAATTTCCGGGTATTTTCTGGCCAGCGCCACACAAAATCCGAAAAGCTTTTCCAGCTCTCCAGGAGTGCCGGGCCGCTGCCGGTCGAAGAAAATGCCGCCCACTCCGCGTGTTTCTTCGCGATGCGTCAAATAGAAATAGTTGTCGGCCCACTTTTTAAATTCCGGGTAAAACCGACTGTCAAAAGTGTCGCAGGTTTTTTTCAGCGACTGGTGAAAACTGGCGGCTTCACGTGGAACAATGATGTGAGGCGTGAGGTCGATGCCGCCGCCAAACCACAACACACCGCTGTCGAGCGCAAAATAGCGCACATTCATGTGGATAATCGGCATCCAGGGATTTTCAGGATGCAGGATGGAAGAAATTCCGGTGGCGGCATATTTGGTCCCTTTTTCGCCCAGAATTTTTTCCATCCGTTCAGAGAAATCACCCTTCACAAAAGAGAAATTAACCGCTCCTTTTTCAATCACCGCTCCTTTTTCCAATACTGAAGTGACACCATTTCCGAGGCTTTTTTGCCACCGGCTATGACGGAATTTTCCTTTTCCGTCGGCTTCTTCCAACTGGGGGCAAATTTCCTGCTGAAGTTTGCTGAACGTGTCTGCTATTCGCTGAATATTTTCCATTTTTTGTAAATGATTCCTGGATAAACAGGAACAAATGAATCAGGAAATGTTTCTTTTCCAGTTGGTGTTTTTTACCCAATCCGCCAAAAACTTTGCATTTTCGTAAGGCAGTCCCGGTAAAAAACCGTGGCCGAGGTTGAAAATCCAGTTGGTGTTTCTACTGCCAAATTCAATGTACTTTTCCAGCACTTTCTCCATTTCATCCTGCGGGGCGTACAACAATCTCGGGTCGATATTTCCCTGCAACCCAATATCGTCGTGCACCAGTTCACGTGCAGTGGGCAGCGAAGTTTGCCAGTCGATGCTCAGAAAGTCGCAATATTCCGGTGTAATATTTTTGATGCCGGTTCCCAGTCCTTTCGGGAAGAAAATAAACGGTACATTTTTCGTCCTGACGGCAGCCGCAATTTTTTTCACCGGCTCCATAAACAGTTCGTTGTACAGATCGAACGGAAGCAACCCGGCGTGTGTATCGAATAGCTGGAAAACCTCCACGCCGTGATTAATTTGTTCTTCGGCATATACAATGGAAAGATCAGTCAATTCGTGTGCCAGCGCTTTCACCACTTTTTTATGCTGATAAATAAATTTGGTGGCATCCGGAAAATCGCCTTTCCGTCCAAGTCCCTGCAACATAAAAAGCAGCACAGTGAGCGGTGCGCCGCAAAAACCGATGAGCGGCGTGTTGGCCGGCCGTGTTTTGATGATTTCGTCCACCACATCGTAAATGTAATTGAGCTTCGAAGGATCGGGATTCAGTCCTTCCAGCGGATTATCGCGAAATGCCAGCGGTTTTTCAAACACAGGGCCTTTGTCGGTAAAATCGAGGCCCATTCCCATCGCGTAAGGAACCACGAGGATGTCGCTGAACAAAATGGCTGCATCCACTCCCAAATCGTAAACCGGCATCAGTGTAACTTCTGCAGCCACTTTGGGTTGCTGCATCATTTGCCAGAATGTGTAATTCTCTTTTAGTTTCAGGTAATTGGGCAACACGCGGCCCGCCTGCCGCATAAACCATACCGGCGGCCGGCTGGTGGCTTTTCCTCTGAGTGTTTCTAATAAAATGGGTTCCTGCATTATTTTGTTTTGTTTTTAGTTCATTTTTCAATCAAACAGGAGTTGGACTTTTCAAGTCCAACATTTTTTTGACCAATTCTTCGACTTTCCAAGTCGAAGTCCCTTAGCCCTGCTTCAACGCCTTTAACGCCTCATAACTTACCTCGATAGTTTTTTCCAAATCGGCTTTGGAATGCGCCGCTGAAACAAAACAGGCCTCGTATTGAGACGGAGCAAAATAAACACCTTTATCCAGTGATGTTTTGAAATAGCGGGCAAACAAACCGGTGTCGCAATTATTTGCATCGGCAAATGACTGAACACCTTCGGCATCAGTAAAAAACAGTGTTAGCATAGAACCAACCCGGTTAATCACACCGTTGAAATTTAGTTCTTTCAGGTTGTTTTTCAATCCTTCTTCCAAATAGGCCGAAGATTTTTCGAGGTCTTCGTAAAAGTTTTGGGTTTCATCGAGCAAACGCAGTGTGGTTAACCCGGCGGCCATGGCCAGCGGATTTCCTGAAAGCGTTCCTGCCTGGTAAACCGGACCGGCAGGAGCCAGCATGTCCATAATTTCCTGTTTCCCGCCGTAAGCACCCACGGGCAATCCGCCGCCGATTATTTTTCCGAACGTGGTTAAATCGGGTGTGATGCCGAGAATCTCCTGCGCACCGCTTTTTGCCAGGCGAAAACCGGTCATCACTTCGTCAAAAATCAACACCGACTTGTTGTTGTCGCACAGTTTCCGCAACCCTTCGATGAATTCTTTCCGAGGTTCGATTACACCCATGTTTCCGGTAACCGGCTCCACAATTACTGCGGCAATTTCATTTTTATACTGATCGAATAACTTTTCAACAGAAGAAAGATCATTGAATTTGGCAGTGAGCGTGTCGCGTGCCGTTCCTTTTGTTACGCCGGGCGTGTTGGGCACTCCGAGTGTCAGTGCCCCCGAGCCGGCTTCAATCAGGAAACTGTCGTTGTGTCCGTGGTAACAACCTTCGAATTTAATCACCAGGTCGCGCTGTGTATAGCCGCGGGCCAGCCGCAGTGCACTCATCGTGGCTTCGGTTCCTGAATTTACCATTCGCACGGTGTCGATGCAGGGAACCATCTTTTTGATTTGCTTCGCCATTTCGGTTTCCACTAAAGTAGGTGCGCCAAAACTGGCTCCCGATTCGGCAGTTTTCTGAATGGCTTCCACCACTTTAGGATGTGCGTGACCCAGTATCATCGGGCCCCACGAACCCACGTAGTCGATAAATTCATTTCCGTCGATGTCTTTCACCTTCGAGCCTTTGGCACTGGCAAAAAACAGCGGGTCGCCGCCCACGCTTTTAAATGAACGGGCCGGAGAATTTACCCCTCCGGGAATATGTTTTTGTGCTTCTGCAAATGCTTTAATACTTTTTTCGTAACTCATAATTATGTTGATTATTGACTTTTCCTCTTCTCCCTCTCATTCAAAAGAGAGGGAAGATTTCGGGTATCCGAAATCAGGGTGAGTTTTTCATTCTGTTTTAAATAAATGTTTTTGTTATTAGTCATCGGATGACTGCTTTCAAAAAAAACAAGTCATCCGATGACTTAGTGTTTATCTTTTCAAACTGTTGAACCCACTTCGGGGTTCAGTTTCCTTGCTTTATTTCACCGTAGGTTGCACCTACGGCTATTTTTGTTTAATCCTTTCAGGATTTTATTCCTATTTAGATCCCGCAGAAGGCGGGAAAAGTCCCCTTTTGGGGGATTTAGGGGGCCTACAATTCCTCAATAATATCCTGTGTATGATACGAGATGATGATGTCTGCTCCTGCCCGTTTCAGGCCGGTGAGCAGTTCGAGTACAATCCGTTTTTCATCGATCCAACCCTTTTCGGCGGCGGCTTTCACCATCGAAAATTCGCCGCTCACGTTGTATGCAGCCACCGGAATGTTGAAATTGGCTTTTACCCGCTGAATGACATCCATGTAGTTGAGCGCCGGTTTTACCATTACGATGTCGGCTCCTTCCTGAATATCCAGTTCCACTTCGCGCAAGGCTTCATCGCCGTTTGCCGGGTCCATCTGGTAAGTTTTGCGGTCGCCAAATTGAGGAGCACTTTCGGCTGCCTCGCGGAACGGACCGTAAAAAGCGGATGCATATTTTGCGGAATAGGCCATAATCGGGGTGTTTTTGAACCCGTTTTCATCGAGCGCAGTGCGAATGGCTCCCACGCGGCCGTCCATCATATCACTTGGCGCCACCATGTCCACTCCCGCTTCGGCCAGCGAAACCGACTGCCGGGCCAGCGTGTCGAGTGTCAGGTCGTTGTCCACATCGCCATCTACAATGGTTCCGCAGTGCCCGTGCGTGGTGTATTCGCAATTGCAAACGTCGGCAATCAGGTACATTTCGGGCACTTCCTTTTTCAGTGCGCGGACAGCCTGCTGAACGATTCCGTTGTGCTGGCAGGCCACATCTCCGGTTTCATCTTTCGATTCGGGAATCCCGAAAAGCAAAACCGATTGCACTCCTTTGTTGTACAATTCACGGCATTTTTTCACGAGTAAATCCACTGAGAGCTGCGAATTTCCCGGCATGGATGAAATTTTGTTTTCAACTCCTTCTCCCGGGCATACAAACAGCGGCATAATTAGGTCGTTTCGGTTTAGTATCGTCTCGCGCACCATGTTGCGGATGGCAGCGTTTTTGCGTAATCTGCGAAGTCGTGTAACAGGAAATTGCATAGTTGTATATTTTTTGATTTCTAATTGTAATAATTAATTATCGCATCTGCCAAACCTTTTGCCGTTGCTTTTTCAGCAACCACAAACGGTTCAATGTTATTCTTTTTTGCCGTGCGGGCGGTAATTTCTCCGATACAGGCCACACGCAGTTTTTCCGGTTGTTGGGTACCGCTAATTTTCAGGAAGTTTTTAATTCCTGATGGACTTGTAAAAATAAGCATTTCATAACGGTCTTCCTTAATTCGATTTATGATATTTTGATCAACTGTATCCGGAATGACCGTGGTGTAAAAATCAATCCGGGTGCAGTAGGCAATGTCTGTCAGCGCATCCTGAATAACCGTGCGCGCCAGTTTTCCGAGCGCCAGCAAAATATTCGGGTGTTGTTTTTCTTTTTGAAGGTGTTTTAAAAATGCTTCCGAAAAATCTTCGGCAGTGTTTCCGGGATTTACAAAATCGGGAGAGTAACTGTATTCTTCCAGCTTTTTTTGGGTTTTGTTGCCGATGACTGCAATTTTAAGATGCCCGGGGAGTTTTTGTTTATCTGAAATTTTATTGAACGATTCAAAAAAGTAGTGCACTCCGTTGGCGCTGGTCAGAATCAGCCAATCGAACTGTCCGATGTTTTTCACCAGCTTTTTTTCTGCTGCTGAAACAGAAAGCGGCTCAATTTTAATCAGCGGCATTTCCAGCAATTCCGCACCGGCCTCTTCAAACAGGCGCTTCATTTCGTCGGAGCGGCCTGCCGGACGGGTTGATATGAACAGCTTATTTTTCAGCGGAAGATCCATGGTTACTTTCTGATGTTTGCCAGAATTTCGGCGGCTCCTTTTTCTCGGAGTTTTTGCGCCAGCTTTTTACCTGTTTCATGCGCAGTTTCAACTGTTCCGGTTTCTTCATCAATCAGGAACTGCGTTCCGTCAACTGAGGCCACAAATCCGGTAATGGTAAATTTTTCTTTTTCAAAACGGGTAAAGCAACCCACCGGCACCTGGCATCCGCCTTCGATGGTATGCAAAAATGCGCGTTCGCCTTCAATGGCATTCCAGGTTTTGTTGTGGTTAATTTCTTTCAGGTATTCGTCTATCCGGGTATCATTTTCGCGCGATTCGATGGCAATTACTCCCTGGCTGGTGGCCGGAATCAACACATCGGGTTCCAGAATTTCAGTGATGTAATTGTCGAGCTCCAAACGCTGCAAACCCGCTGCTGCCATAATCATGGCATCGCAGAGGCCTTCTTCCATTTTCCTGAGGCGGGTGTTCACATTTCCGCGGACATCCACAATTTTAAAATCTTTGTTGATTTTGAGCAAGGCTGCTTTTCTCCGCAGACTCGATGTGGCGATTGTATCCTCGGGAGTGAGTTCACTGAGTTTGCGTCCGTCTTTACTTACCAGTGCATCACGAAATTCGCCTCTTTCCAGCACGGCTCCCAGTTTTAAACCATCGGGTAAAATGGTTGGCAAATCTTTTAAACTGTGCACGGCAATGTCCACAGTTCCGTCGAGCAGGGCATTTTCAATTTCTTTGGTAAACAATCCTTTGTCGCCAATTTTTGAAAGCGCCACATCAAGAATTTTATCGCCCCTGGTTTTTATAATTTCAATTTCAACTGAGAGGTTGGGGCAATTTTCAGCCAGTTCTTTTTTTGTCATTTCGGCCTGATACAAGGCCAGCTGGCTGCCACGTGTACCAATACAGATGGTATTTTTGCTCATGTTATTTAATCGGTTTACTCTTCGCTAATACTAAAAAGTTCGTTTACAATGTCGAGCGCTTCGGTGTTTTTCCCGTTGGCTGTCAGTTCTTTCAGGTTTTTAATGAACATGCGGGTGTATTTTTGGGTGAGGTGTTTCGAAAAATCGCGGATGGCCAGTTGCATATCTTCCGAATTCACTTTATTGTAGCCCGAAAGTTCTTCTTTGGTTACTTTCTGCATGTTGTAAGTAATGGCTTTTATGGCAGGGCGCAGCGAACGGCTGGCCATCCATTCATCAAAATCGGCCACCATATCATCGATAATTTTGGTTGCTGAATCGATGCATCCTTTGCGTTTTTTCATGGTGGTATTCACAATTTTGTCCAGGTCATCGATGGTGTATAAATTAACATTTTCCAATTTTTCAATGTCTGTTTCAATGTTGCGCGGCACCGAAATATCGATGTAAACCTGTTTCCGGCCTTCTCTTTTTTCGGCTGCCTCGCGGGCCATTTCGGTGGTTACAAGCGGAATTTTGGAACCCGTGGCTACAATCACAATATCATACAAGTATAAATGGGAAGGCATGTGCTCAAATGGCAGCGGTGTACATTTGTGTTTTTTTGCCAGTTTTTCGGCTTTTGTCTGTGTCCGGTTGGTCAAAGCAATCCGGTAAACGCCGTTTTTATGCAGGTTTTGTAAAACGAGGCTTCCGGTTTCGCCTGCACCTATCAGCAACACGCGCTTGTCCGACAACTTCTCGAAAAGTGTGATGCATTTTTGCACGGCAGCGCTGCTAATTGATGCGTTTCCCATTTTGATTTCTGTTTCGCTGCGTACTCTTTTACTGGTTTCGAATGATTTTTGAAACAGCCGCATCAAAACTGCATCGGTCAGGGCTTCTTCGGTGCAAAAAACATAGGCATCTTTTATTTGCCCGATGATTTGATCTTCGCCGATTATCATGGAATCGACACCCGAGGCCACTTCAAACAGATGCTTCACAGCATCCGATTTTGAATAGCTGTAAAACATGTGCCAGTATTTTTCCTGAATGCCTTTAAACTGCTTCAGCGTTTTATAAACCAGTTTTGCTGCCAGGTGAAAGTCGTACTTGTTTTGCGAAAAATAAATTTCGGTGCGGTTGCAGGTGGACAGTACAACTATATCTGAAATGTCCGTTTCTTTCTGCAACATTTCATAAAAAGGAACAATTTCATCCTGTGCAACCGCGAATTTTTCCCTTATTTCCAGGGGGGATGTTTTATGGCTGATGCCAATCAAGCCTATCATACACTTTTTTTTTCGAATTGGTTAACTGAGAATTATTAACTTAAACATTAACTCTTCGCATCCACAACACCTGTAATTTCTGTTTTGTTGAATAAAAAGATGAGAAAACGAAAAGTCCTCCGGATTAATTTTTCCCGGATGAAAGGAATATTAACTTAAAACCGGTGGTGGCCTGTTTGATGTGCCGGGAATGAAATGAAAACGATAATAAAGATTATCTGTCAACGCCTTTCGGCTGATTTTTCTTTTGAAAATAAAATCTTCGAGTTTTTCTTGCGCGGCAAATGAATCAGTAGTTTGGTAATAAAAGCAACATGTATTTTTAGCATCGAAATGGTCAGCAACCTGAACTTCGTAAAGGGAAGAAGTTGCATTTTCTTCAATAACTTCTCCTTTTGATGCTTTTCCTATTCCAAAAAGTAAAAAGTAGGCATAGAATGCCACCAGCACAATGTAGGGAATATGTGTGGAAAATATGCCTAATGTAAACATTTTGTCTTCTTTCTATTTGAGATAATCAGTTGGCTAAATTATAAAATATTAATCCCTCACAGCGACTTATCAGGAAATAATTTTTCAAATTGATAAATATCAACTACGTAGCTTTCAGGGTTGAGTCGAAACATCTAAAAATTGTATTTACAGGGTGTAAAAAATCTGTTCTTATGCAGGCACATAATGTAATTTGTCGTACACCTTATTTTGCATTAAAATAAAACGAAGTAAATATTTATCATTAACTTTGAATTTACTATGCCAGTTGTATTAAGAATAAAAGGATACCGGTTTTATTTTTTCAGTAATGAAAGCACTGAACCAAAACATATCCATATAAACAGGGCAGATGCAAATGGAAAAATTTGGCTGGAACCATCGGTTGAACCTGAATATTTTTATGGTTTTGCGCCAAAAGAACAGAAAGAGGTAAAGGAGATTGTAACAGACAATTTGGAATTTCTAAAAAAAGTATGGGATGAATACTTCGAAAAACAATAAAGCAGACCTTAAATCAAAAGACCCCCTGGATAAATTAATCTTCGAACGAGGATTAAGGATTAAAAATGTTATCATCGATAAAGAATTGGATCTAATTGGTATAATTCTGAATACAGGGAAAATACTGGAAACGAAAATTTCTATTTATCCACGTTTAAAAAATTCCACCGAAAAAGAACTTCAAAAATGGGAACTAATTGGGGAGGGTGTTGGCATTTCCTGGGAAGATTTAAATGAAGATCTTTCTGTGAAAGGTTTTATTCAAACCGTTGCAATCAGCGATATGCTCGAGCATTTAGAAGCTTCTGTCAATACGACAAAAGCTTCTGCTTAACTTCTTTCCTTATTTCTATCTTTGCATCATTCCAAACTTAAACTGTTTAAAATGAGAAGGAATAGAGTTTATATTTTAATTTTTTCCCTGATAATAAGTTCATGTATGACAAAAGAAAAGGTTGATTTAATTGTTTCCAACGCCAAAATATATACAGTTGACAGCACTTTTTCGGAAACTGAGAGTATGGCTGTGGCCAATGGAAAAATTGTGGCCACCGGAACCAGCGAAGAAATCAGCTCGAAATATTTGGCTGAAAATAGTGTGGATGCCGAAGGGAAATTTATTTACCCCGGATTTAACGATGCCCACGCGCATTTTAACGGCTATGGCCAAAACTTGATGCAATATGCTGAATTACGGGGAACATCGGGACCTGAAGAGATTTATGCTATTTTGGAAGAACACCACAAAAAATTTGGCGGCGACTGGGTGCTGGGTCGCGGCTGGGATCAAAACGACTGGGAAAGGACTGAATTCCCGGACAAAGCCAGGCTGGACGAAATGTTTCCCGAAACACCGGTGTACCTGGTTCGCGTGGATGGGCACGCCGGCTGGTGCAACTCAAAAGCACTGGGAATGGCCGGAATTACAGCTGAAACGAAAACTGCCGGTGGCCAGGTGGTGGTGAAAAACGGGGATCCAACAGGAATTTTAATCGATAAAACCATGGAACTGGTTTCGCAACTGATTCCTGAAATAACAAAAGAACAGCAACACCTCGGGTTACTGGAAGCCCAGAAAAACTGTTTTGCCGTGGGCCTCACTTCTGTTACTGATGCCGGTCTCGATAAAAATACAATCGGGCTGATGAAGCAGATGCAAAACAGCAATGAGCTGAAAATGCGTGTCAACGCTGTGCTGAACGCCACCGAAGAGAACTTTGACTATTTTGTTAAAAAAGGGCCGGTTCAAACCAGTCGCCTTACAATAAATACCATAAAAGTTTATGCCGACGGTGCTTTGGGATCACGCGGTGCGCTGCTGATTGACGATTATTCCGACGACCCCGGCAACAAAGGAATTCAAATTGAAAACCAGGCGTATTATGACAGCATTTGCCAGCTGGCGTACGGCAACAACTTTGCCATGTCCACGCACTGCATTGGCGACGGTGCCAACCGGCTGATTTTGGATACCTACGGGAAATTCCTGAAAGGTAAAAACGACCGGCGCTGGCGCATTGAACATGCGCAGATCATTCATCCGGATGATATGGAGAAATTTGCCCGGTATTCCGTTGTTCCGTCGGTGCAGGCTACCCACGCCACTTCCGACATGTACTGGGCCGATGAGCGGCTGGGAATTGAACGACTGAAAAACGGTTCCTATGCTTACCAAACATTGCTGCAGCAAAACGGTTGGCTACCCAACGGCACCGATTTCCCGGTGGAACACATCGAGCCGCTGTTTACATTTTATGCCTCCGTTTTTCGCACCGACCACGACGGCTGGCCCGAAGGTGGTTTCCTGGCAGATGAAGCACTTTCGCGTGAGCAGGCGCTGCGTTCTATCACACTTTGGCCAGCAAAAGCCTCGTTCGAAGAAAAGGAAAAAGGCAGCCTCGAACCCGGCAAATGGGCGGATTTTGTCATTCTCGATACCGATTTGATGACCGCCACCCCGCAGGAAATTTTGGATGCGAAAATTGAAAGCACCTGGATTGCAGGAGAGAAGGTGTTTGAACGCTGAACGGGAAAATTGAGATGGTGTCCGCCAGCCGGCGGATCACATGGCACCTGACAAAACAAACATTTGCCTGTAGATCATTGAGGTAGGATGTTCATCGGAGCTAGTCCCCCTTTGGTCGGGATTTTACATTTGGAAAATGGATGTTTCATACCAAAAGGGGGATTTCAGGGGGATTCAGAATTTATGAAAATAAGAAATATATTAATCCGGTGTTAGATTCCTGGTTATATTGCGATTAGCGATTATGGAAGTGCTCAATATACCAACTACTTTTTTTTATCCTGCTTGTTTTTTCTTGTTTCCTGCAACAAAGATGACGACGAGGTTGTGCTGAATGAATTTCCGGGGGAAATCAATTTCGATGTTTAAGAATGGGTGTTAAAAGGCGAAAACACTACCTGTGTTGACTTCGACAACGATGGAAACGCCTGGATTGCTTCGGGGAGCAACCTGATTTTTCACGATGGTTTGAACACGCAATCCTATTCAGCCGGTACGGTCATTCAGGATGTTTCCGTTGCGCCCGACGGAAGAGTGTGGCTGGGAACAAAGGAGAAAGGCCTGGCGCGTTTTTACAAAGGGGAATTTACTTTTTATACGTCTGAAAATGCCGGATTGCCACGTGATTATGTGAATGAAGTTGAGGTTGCCCCAAACGGAAAAATCTGGTTTTCCTCAGCGGCCCACAATTTGGGCGGACTGATGTATTACGACAACGGTACATTCAGCCTTTATACCCCGGAGAATTCCATGCTGAATCAAAATGTCATTCAGAACCTGAAAGTGGACCGGGAAAGCCGGGCGTATTTTGTATCGATGGGAACCGTTGGAAATGCAGCTGTTTTCAGCATTGACAATCAAAACAACTGGAAACAACTCGGGGGAGATGCGAGTTTTTACTGGATTTCTGCTCTGGATTTAACTTCGAAGGATGAACCAGTGCTTACTACCGACCATTCACTTTCATCATGTGCAGGGTGTTATGAAAATGAAGTGTTCATCTATAAAAATGGGAAGTGGCAAAAAATTGAAGGCAACTTTGATGTTGGATTTTTTAACAGGATGTTTGTCGATAAGAGGGATTTTATCTGGGCCCGGGGAAGCAAAGAAGGCGATTATTCAAGCTATTTTGTTTACGACGGCCAGAATTGGCACCGCTCCGCAGAAGGGCAAATTCCGGAAGTCTTTATAAAAGCAGTAAATGTGGACCATCAAAATAACATCTGGTTTTGCACGGATGAGGGGATTTTTATTTTACGGCAGTGAATGTGAAACCCAATCAAATCTGGCTGGTAAAAACAAACTCCGGTGGTTATGGTAAAATTCTAATTCTCAAAACCAAAACCGGCTATCTCGACAACAAACCGTTTGCAGAAGTTAATTTTATGGCCGATATCCTTTAGCCTGAATTTTATTTTATATTTTTGAAAACATAGAAAAATTTCAGGTATAAAATAGAAGAATTATGAAGATAAAATTACCGGTTTTGCTGGCTGTGGCATTTTTTCTGATGCCCGCCCTGCAAAACGAATCATTGTTGAATGCCCAGGTTCGCACGACTGTAAAAGGAGTTGTTTATCACGATAAAAATGAAAATGCCGTTTTCGATTCGGATGCGGACGAGCCGCTCGAAGGTGTTGCCGTATCCAACGGCCGCGAAGTGGTGGTAACCAACCGGAAAGGCGAATATGAACTTCCGCTGCGAAACGATGCAGCCACTTTTGTAATCAAGCCCCGCAACTGGGCTGTTCCGGTGGATGGCGAAAATGTTCCGCAGTTTTATAAAATGTTTAGCGCTACCGGCGTTTCGGGAACCAAGTACGAGGGACTTGAAGCCACCGGTCTTTTGCCCGAATCGGTTGATTTTCCGCTCTATCCTGCTGAAGAGCCGGATAAGCTGAAAGTGTTGGTTTTTGGCGACACCCAGCCCCGCGACGATAAGGAAATTTACTACATGTCGGAGGAAGTAATTCCCGAACTGGTTGGCGTGGATGCCGATTTTGGCGTTACCCTCGGAGATGTGGTTTTCGATGATTTAAGCATTTACGATCACCTTATCGGAAGCCTTTCAAACATCGGGATTCCGATGTGGTATGTTGCCGGGAATCACGACAACGATTATACAGGAAACAACAGCACCGAAGCCCGGGGTACCTGGTTCAACACGTTCGGACCTTCTTATTACTCTTTTACCCATGGTCCGGCACATTTTGTGGTGCTCGATAATATCCGATGGATTGTTGAAGAAGACGACCGCTACTACCGCACCGGCCTTGGCGAAGCACAGATGGAATTTCTGAAAAATGAACTGGAACGGCTGGATGACAACCAACTGCTTGTATTAATGGCGCATATTCCTTACGAAGGTTCAACTCCGTGGTTCGATGAGGCCGAAAAACAGGCATTTTATGAGTTGATTGCCACCCATCCCAACACGGTTTCGCTGGCGGCGCATACACACCGGCATTATCATCATTTTATAGATAAAGAACAGGGTTTTCCGGGAGAACAGCCACACCACATGATTAGCGTGGGAACGGTTTGTGGTGCCTGGTGGACCGGAGCTCCCGATGAATACGGAATCCCGCATACCATGATGTCGGACGGAACGCCAAACGGGTATGCATTTTTAAACATCGATGGAAACAGCTGGAACCTGAAATGGAAAACTGCCGGAGTGCCTAAAAATGTGCAAATGCATATTGCTGCACCCGATGTAGTTTCTGCTGAAGACGGCGCTTTTAAAGTAATTGCCAATATTTATAACGCCCTGCCCGATGCCGATGTGAAAATGAAAGTCGGTGAAAACGGGCAATGGACGGAGATGAAACGTGTTCCCCAAAAAGACCCGGTCAGGCTGGCCGAAAAAGAACGGGAAAACCAGCTGGGCGATGTGCCGTGGCGTAAAATGGGCGGCGATGCTGACTCTGAACACATCTGGGAAGCGGATTTAACTTCAAACCTTGAGCCGGGCGTGCATTTTATTCAGATAAAAGCAACCGATGACTGGTTTACATACGAAGGCAAAAAACTGGTGCGAATTAAATAGCCCGGTTAATTTTACTTCGGCAGATTTTTTTTATTTAAAAACAGCACCGTCCTTTAGGGCGGTGAAAAGAGTAGATGACCTTTTGAAAAATATTGTAAAATAATAAATTACAATATTTTTCAAAAATTCACGTGTTGTGAAATGTGTTGTAAAATAGTTTTAAAACACCGCCATGAAGCCTGTCTGCCGCCAGAAGCAGGGACGGTGCTAACTGTTTATTTTCAAATTTATCGAAGTAGAATTAAAAATAGCGCCTCACTTTTTGCTTGTATTTCAGGTAGTTTTCGCCAAAATGTTTTGCCATAAATTTTTCTTCTTTCAGAATAAAAAAATGGATGCTGACAATAGCGAGCATGGCAAATCCGATGAAAAACCAATTTGGAAAAACGAGTGCTGTTCCCAGGAAATAAATAATGATGGAGAGAAAAAACGGGTTGCGCGAAAATGAAAAAATGCCGGTAGTAATCAGCTTTCCGCGGTTGTTTTCATTCAGCCCAAAACGCAGCGAGGTTTTAAAATGATGTAGCGTTAAGGCCATAAAAATCAGCGAAATAAAAATCAGCAATGCACCGCAAATATTCAGAAAAAGATAATCGGTAAGCAGCACTGTTAACTGATCGCTTAAAAAGGAAAACTGAAATTGAAAAACCGGTCTTGCCAGCTCAATAATCCAAAACAACAGAAGCAGAAAAAAGACCGGGTAAAGGATGAACATAAACCGGGGAGGATTTTCGTTGCCGGAACTTACTTTTACTCCTCTTTTTTGCAGCAGGAATATTTTTCCCGAAATTAAAGCAATGAGAAACATGAATCCGAGAAATGGAATAATTTTGAGCCAGTTCATACAGGAATTTTGAGTTAAAGTAAATGAAAAACCGGGAATTTCAAAAGAATGCGATTTCAGAAACCCGGGGCATTAAAATTTTGTTTGATTTGTGGTAAAATTTGAGCTGCAATTTGTAAATCGCAGGTTGAAAAAATGAACTATGCTTTGTATTCAGCTTGAAAACAGCAATCCTTATTTTTGCCTGGCTGCAGAAGAGTACCTGCTGAAAAATTTTAGCGAGGATATTTTCATGCTCTGGCAAAGCCACGACACGGTGGTTGTGGGCAAGCACCAAAACGCCCTGGCAGAAGTCAACTACCCGTTTGTACGGGAAAATAATATTACTGTTGCCCGGCGCATTTCAGGTGGTGGAACCGTTTTCCACGATGCCGGGAATGTAAATTTCGCTTACATCAAAAATGTAAACGACACCGCCGAAATCAATTTCAAAAAATTTACCCGCCCGGTGGTTGAGGCGCTGGCAAAGCTCGGTGTAACCGCTTTAAATTCAGGGAGGAACGATTTGCTGGTGAACGATAAAAAAATTTCGGGGAATGCCGAGCACGTTTTCAAAAAACGGGTGCTGCACCACGGAACGCTGCTTTTTGACTCCGATTTAGGTACTTTAGGGCATTCCATAAAAGTGGTCCCCGGAAAATATACCGGAAAAGCAGTGCAGTCGAACCGCAGCATTGTTACCAACATTCAGCCTTTTCTGAAAAATAAAATTAAGATTGAAGAATTCCGAAGGTTTCTACTTGGTGTTCAACTCGAAAATGAAGAAAATTCAGTGTATGAATTGACCGAAGATGACAACCGGGCGATTCAAAAACTTGCCGATGAAAAGTTTAAAACCTGGGAATGGAATTTCGGATATTCACCAAAATATGCGTTTCAGAATGAAACTAAATGGGGAGATCGGACATTAAAAATAGCATTGAATACGGAAAAAGGAAGGATTACCGAAGCCATTGTTTCGGGCGATTTTTTTTCTCCACAAAAAGCTGATTTTCTGAATCAAAAACTTCCCGGCAAACGGCACTGTTTTGAAGACATAAAAGAGCTGCTGAATAATGTTCAGCA
>NZ_JBSQIC010000055.1:0-24739 GCF_055108615.1 Tangfeifania sp.
TTTTAAATCAGGAACAGGGAAAGAATTTTTAAAGTCCCTTGAATAATATTTTTGCAGATTCGTGGTAAATAGTTAATTTTGCACACCATTTTTTCGCAAAGGAAATGAGCGTTTGGTACCTGATTTCCGGGAGCAACGCGAAAAATTGAAAATTTGCCCGGATGGCGGAATTGGTAGACGCGCTGGATTCAAAATCCAGTTCCAGCAATGGAGTGTGGGTTCGATTCCCACTCCGGGTACCAGGTGAAAAAACAAATTATCGTAAAAGCGCTTAAAATCAATGTTTTAAGCGCTTTTTGTTTGCCCTGCATGCAAACCAATCCGGCAGCTTGAAAGAGAGCTGCGCCGCCTCACCGGAGGGAAGGCAATACGAAGCCAAGCGCGTTGCCGGCAACGGCAGGGTGTGAAGCCTGTCTGCTGCCAGGCAGGGAAGGCTTAGTAAGTGCCGTGAACATAACGAAAGCATGACTGGTCAGGTAGGTAAACCGATTTTGGCGGTCAGTTGGGGCAAGGTTGCAAAAAGTGCCGAAGCCCGAAATTCGGATACGGCTGAACGTTATAACGGATGGATTATGGTGCTGGATAGTTTGCTTAACAGGGGAAGCCTTTAACTTTGTTCTTTCATTTTTTTGATGCAAAGGACTAAGCAGGAACAAGCCGGGAGGCAAGGATTTGTTAAGAGGGTGGAGGTGGCAGATGAGCCCGAAGTAGTGATTATTTTATTAATTCTTCAAATCTCCAAAATTGGCACAACCATTTTTCATTTATAACCATAAAAATTTACTTTTGTATCCTTTACAATCAAAACACTTTAAAAAATATCACAAAAAGAAGTTGAACCATGGTAAGACTGAAAATCAAGGACATTCTTCAAAACGGGAAAACCGGTGAAAAAACACTGGTGAAAGCATGGGTGAGAACAAAACGCGGCAGTAAAAACGTAAACTTTATTGCATTAAATGATGGTTCAACTATTCATAACCTTCAGGTTGTGGCCGACACTGAAAAATTCGACGAACACCTGCTGCGTGAAATAAACACGGGAGCTGCCCTGGCAGTTGAAGGTTTACTCAGCGAGTCGCAGGGAAGTGGCCAGAATGTGGAGCTGGCAGCCGAAAAAATTGAACTCCTGGGAAAGGCAGACCCCGAAAAGTACCCGATTCAGCCGAAAAAACATACCCTCGAATTTCTGCGCGAGAATGCACACCTCCGCTTCCGCACCAACACATTCGGAGCTGTATTCCGGGTACGCCATGCCATGGCATTTGCCATACATAACTATTTCAACCAAAAAGGATTTTATTACCTGCACACACCAATTATTACTGCCAGCGATGCCGAGGGGGCTGGTCAAATGTTCAGGGTTTCAACTTTCGACCCGTTAAACCCGCCACTTACTGATGAAGGAAAGCCCGATTACAGCAAGGACTTTTTCGGCAGGCCAACCAACCTCACAGTTTCGGGACAGCTCGAAGGCGAACTGGGTGCATTGGCACTGGGCGAAATTTACACCTTCGGCCCCACTTTCAGGGCCGAAAATTCAAACACCACACGCCACCTGGCCGAGTTCTGGATGATTGAACCCGAAATGGCGTTCTACAACCTGAAAGACAACATGGATTTGGCCGAAGAGTTTCTGAAATGCCTCATTCGTTACGCACTGGATAATTGCCGCGACGATTTACAGTTCCTGGGTAACAGGCTGAGCCAGGAAGAAAAAAACAAACCCAAAGAGCAACGCTCGATGGATTTGGTTGAGAAACTTGAATTTGTACTTAACAGTGATTTTATCCGCATAACATACACCGAGGCTATTGATATCCTGAAAAATTCAAAACCCTACAAAAAGAAAAAATTTCAGTTTCCGGTTGACTGGGGCGTTGATTTGCAGAGCGAACATGAACGCTACCTGGTAGAAAAACATTTTAAATGCCCGGTTATTTTAACCGATTATCCCAAAGATATTAAGGCGTTTTACATGAAACAAAACGATGACAATAAAACGGTCCGGGCAATGGATGTTTTATTCCCGCAAATTGGCGAAATTATTGGTGGCTCGCAGCGGGAAGAAGAACTCGAAAAACTGGAAAAACGAATGGACGAAATGAATATTCCGGCAGAAGAAATGTGGTGGTACCTCGACACCCGCAGGTACGGAAGCGTGGTTCACAGCGGTTTCGGGCTGGGATTCGAGCGCTTTGTGCAGTTTGTTACCGGAATGGGTAATATCCGCGACGTGATTGCTTTTCCACGGACTCCAAAAAGTGCAGAATTCTGATTTGACATGCTTGAAGTCCTTCAAAAAAATAGTAAATTTACGGAGATAACTAAAAAGGGATATGGAGCAAAAACTTTCGTTACAACAAAAGTTGCTGCAGAAGCTTTCACCACAACAAATTCAGGTGATAAAGCTTTTGGAGATCCCTACTGTTCAGCTCGAACAGCGAATTAAAAAAGAGCTGGAAGAAAACCCTGTGCTGGAATACGAGTCAGACTCACCGGACAACAACGAGGACAACGAAAGTTCAGAATCAGAAACAGACCAGGACAACGACGAATTTTCGTACGACGATTACATTAATGAGGAGGACGATGATATCCCTTCCTATAAAACCTCGGCCAACAACTACTCAAAAGACGACAAATACCTTGAAATTCCTTTTTCAGTAGGTGCAACTTTCCACGAAAACCTGCGCGAACAACTGAGCATGATTAGCCTGCCGGAAAGCGACCAAAAATTGGCCGAATATATTATTGGAAATATTGACGACGATGGCTACCTGCGGCGCGACCTGCTTTCAATCAGCGACGACCTGGCTTTCAACCTGAACATGGAGGTTCCGGAAGAAAAACTGCTTGAAATACTCCGCATCATTCAGCAGCTCGACCCGCCGGGAATTGGTGCCCGCGACCTCCGCGAATGCCTTTTGCTGCAACTGGATCGCAAAAAAAACGGTTCGCATGATTTGGCAAAGATAATTGTAAAAGATTATTTCGATGAATTTACCCGCAAGCACTACGAAAAAATCAAGAAAAAACTGGACTTGTCGGAAGAAGAATTGAAAGAGGGAATTGGGCAGGTGCTGAAGCTGAACCCAAAACCGGGCAGCTCATACAGTAATCCGCTCAATAAATCGAATCAACATATAATTCCTGACTTTTTGCTCGACAATGTCGATGGCGAACTCCAGCTTTCGCTGAACCAGCAAAATGTTCCTGATTTAAAAATTAACGATACCTACCTCGAAATGATGCGTTCGCTGGCTGAGCGAAACAAAAATAAATCAAAAAACCAGAAAGAGGCCATGCTATTTGTGAAGCAAAAGCTTGACTCTGCCAAGTGGTTTATCGATGCCATCAGGCAGCGCAACCACACCCTTTTGCACACCATGTCGGAAATTATCGATTTTCAGAAAGAATTTTTCAAGGAAGGCGACGAATCCAAACTGCGCCCCATGATTCTGAAAGATATTGCAGAAAGGACCGGGCTCGATATTTCAACCATTTCAAGGGTTTCGAACAGTAAATATATTCAGACCCACTTCGGTATTTACCCGTTAAAATATTTCTTCTCCGAAGGATTACAAAAAAATGACGGTGAAGAAGTTTCCACCCGTGAAATAAAAATGATACTGAAAGAGTGCATTGAAAACGAAGACAAACATAAACCCCTGACCGATGAAAAACTCACCCGGATCCTGAAAGACAAATCGTATAATATTGCCCGGAGAACCGTTGCCAAATACCGCGAGCAGCTCGGTATTCCGGTTGCCCGCCTGCGCAAAAAACTCTAAATATTGAAAAAAGCAGCTCAGATAATATCTATACTTTTTCACCCGGTTTTACTACCTACCCTGGGATTTGTATTGCTGTTCAACTCCGGGTTTTATTTTTCATTTTTATCATGGGAAGCCCAGCGCTATGTTTTACTGGTAGTGTTTTTCACTACTGCAGTTTTACCCCTGATTGGAGTGGCTCTTTTGGCGCTCCGGTCCAATTTCGATCTGTCGCTTAAAAAAAACAACGACCGCATAGTAGCCCTTCTTTTTACGGGGATTTTTTATTACCTCGGGTTCTTATTGCTCGGCAGAATAAAAGCTTTCCCCATTTTTAAAGTCATCCTTTTAGCATCAGTCCTGGTAATTATTGCCGTTTTACTCCTGTCGCTGAAATGGAAAATCAGTGCCCACATGGCCGCCCTGGGAAGCCTTACCGGGGTTGTTTTCGCCCTTGCTTTTCGCACGGGAATAAATCTGTTTATATCAATTTTAATACTAATTTTGGTTTCGGGGCTGACGGGAACTTCACGGTTAATGCTCGAAAAAAATAACCTGCCACAAATTGCAGCAGGTTATATTCTGGGATTTTTAATTGTTTACCTGACAATTTATTTCGTTTGACTTACTCCACAAATTTGTACCCGATGCCTTTCAGGGTTTTAATGTGCGCACTTCCAATTTTTTCGCGCAGTTTCCGTATGTGAACATCAATTGTACGATCGCCAACTACCACATTTTCGCCCCATACCGATGAATAAATTTCTTCGCGGGTAAATACTTTCCCGGGTTTTGAAACCAACAGCGATAGCAACTCGAACTCCTTACGTGGAAGGACCATTTCTTCATCATCAATACGAATCAGATAACGCTCTTTGTCAATCAGCAAGTTGCCGATGGTCATTGTATTGGAATCTTTATTGTAGGTAACCGGGCCGCTTTCGCCGGTGCGTTTCAGCAAAGCTTTTACGCGGCTTACCAAAACTTTGGGCCGCACGGGCTTGGAAATATAGTCATCAGCACCAGCCTCGAACCCGGCAATTTGCGAATAATCTTCGCCGCGTGCGGTTAAAAAGGCAATAATGGTGTTGTTGAGCGTAGGAATCTTGCGAATTTCTTCGCAGGCTGCAATCCCGTCCATTTCGGGCATCATCACGTCCAGAATAATTAAATGGGGTTGTTTTTTCTCGGCCATTTTAATGGCATCGTGCCCGTTTTGCGCAGTGTAAACGGTGTAACCTTCTTTTTCGAGGTTGTAGCTGATGAATTCGAGAATATCGATTTCGTCATCAACCAGCAGAATTTTAAAATTATTTTCAGTCATGAGATAAAAGTATTACAAACTGTATAAGTAGTTGATTTTTTTTGCAATGAGATTAATAAATCTTTAAGCTTACAATAAACAAAATTATTGTTATTATTTGGCTTTTTCAAGTGTAAAGTTAAAAGTTGTTCCCTGATCCACAACACTACGCACATTAATTGATTGATTATGTGCTTCAATTATGTGTTTTACGATTGAAAGACCGAGCCCGGTTCCGCCCTGTTCCCTCGATCGTGATTTATCTACACGGTAAAAACGCTCAAAAACGCGTGGCAGGTTTTTCTTTTCTATGCCAATCCCGTTATCGGTAATTTCAACCATAATATTCTCATCGAGGTCATGAAACGAAACATGGACAAAACCTCCTTTTTTACCGTATTTAATAGCATTTACCACCAGGTTTGTCAACACTTCCAGTATCCGGTTACGGTCGGCTTTTACATAAATTGGCTTGGATGGTTTATTGATAATTTCGAGTGAAATCTGCCATTCGTCGGCCTGCCACTGCTCCATTTCCAGCACTTCTTTCACTGTTTTTACAATATCGAAGGTTACCATCTTCAGTTTCATCTCGCCCGATTCCAACTTGGTTATCGACTCCAAATCTTCAACTATCGAAATCATCCGGTCGATACTTTTTTCGGTGCGTTTCAGGTAGAGCATGTTAATTTTATCGTCTTCAATGCCACCTTCCAAAAGCGTGAGAATATACCCCTGAATATTAAAAATAGGCGTTTTAAGCTCGTGAGACACGTTTCCAACAAACTCTTTGCGGTAGCGTTCCAGCTCTTTCAACCGTTCAATTTCTTTCATTTGTGTCCGGGCCCACTCTTCCACCTCAAATTTTACATTAGTAAGAAGGTTGGCCGAGTCAGCAGGTTTTTCTTCCATTTTCTTCCCGCTAAGTGGCATATCCTTAATGGCTTTGTAAACCGGGCGGATTTTATCTAAAATATACCGGTTCACAACAAAAAGAATTGAGTAAAAGGAAACCAAAAAAAAGGCAACGGTAAGCAGTGCAATTATCCAGATTGCCGGACCGAGCCACCAGGTTAAAAGCAGAAAAACAGCCAACAATAACGTCAGAAAAACTGATATATAGGTTGTTAACCTTTTCGAAGAATAAGTTTTCATAAATCCCCTCTTTATAAGATGATACTGTTTTTACTGAACAGTTTTAATAATCAGATTGATTTCCAACCTGTTTGCGGCTCCAAAAATATAAAAAATTAAGCTCATTTCGTTTAACAGTAAATTCATTGTTACTTAATGATTTTTTAATATTTTAGTGGCGTTTAAAGCTTTAATTCGCACCTAAAATTATTGCCTGTAAAACTTAGATAATGGAAAATTTTTACCTTATCATTGTAGTAATCCTCTTCGCACTTGCAATTTCTGATTTAGTTGTTGGAGTAAGTAACGATGCCGTCAATTTTCTGAATTCGGCATTTGGTTCGAAAGCAGCCCCCAAATGGCTCATTTTTCTAATGGCCGGCATTGGGGTACTTATTGGGTCAACCTTTTCAAGCGGCATGATGGAGGTGGCACGGAAAGGAATTTTTCACCCCGACATGTTTGTTTTTTCCGAAATCATGGTCATTTTCCTTGCGGTAATGATTACGGATGTTATCCTGCTCGATTTGTTTAACACATTCGGGTTGCCCACCTCCACCACGGTTTCCATTGTTTTTGAATTACTGGGTTCGGCTGTGGCTGTTTCCATCGTTAAAATTAAAATGATGGGCGGTACCATTCTCGAACTTTCAGAATATATCAATTCCGAAAAGGCGCTGGCCATTATTACCGGCATTTTACTTTCGGTTTTCATTGCCTTCACCGTAGGTGCTATAATACAGTACATTACGCGATTTATTTTTACTTTCAACTACCGGGAAAAAATGAAATATTTCGGTTCAATTTTCGGGGGACTGGCTATTTCTGCCATTGTTTATTTCATTCTCATTAAAGGAATTAACGGTTCTGCTTTTGCCGAAATGACAGTGCCAAGCGGCGAACGATTTGGTGACTGGGTGGCCACCCACACCGGACTGATACTTCTTTACAATTTTATTTTCTGGGTAATATTTTTGCAGGTACTGAGTTGGTTATTCAAAATTAAAATACTGAAACTGATTGTTTTGGTGGGAACCTTTGCTCTTGCAATGGCTTTTGCAGGCAACGATTTGGTAAATTTCATAGGTGTGCCACTGGCAGGGTTTAACTCGTTTAAAGCGTGGGTAGCCGGTGGTGCAGGTTCACCTGATGAATTTACCATGGAAATGCTTGCAGGTAAGGTAGATACCCCAACCTTTATGCTGGCAATAGCCGGTTTAATTATGATTGTCACATTAATTTTATCGAAAAAAGCACAATCGGTTGTCTCTACTTCGGTTGATTTATCGCGACAAAGCGAAGGTACCGAGCGGTTTAACTCTTCGCTTGCAGCCAGGGTAATTGTACGAGGAACCACCAAATTTACCCGGGGCATAAGAAGCATTATTCCCTCCCCGATGATTGATTCGATCCAGGCCCGTTTTACTCCGCCATCTGCCGATAATACCACTAATCCTGATGCGCCGGCTTTCGATAAAATAAGGGCGGCAGTTAACCTCGTAGTTGCCAGTGTTTTAATTGCAATTGGCACCTCTTTAAAACTCCCGCTTTCAACCACTTATGTAACTTTCATGGTGGCCATGGGTACATCGCTTTCCGACCGTGCCTGGGACCGCGAAAGTGCAGTGTATCGTGTATCGGGCGTATTTTCTGTTATTGGCGGCTGGTTTTTAACCGCTATCCTTGCATTTACCGTCTCGGCCATAATTGCTTCATTGATCTCAGTTGGCGGGCAGTTCATGATTTTCATATTTGTGGCTGTTGCCATTTTTATGGTTATCCGCACGCACATGTTGTTTAAGAAAAGAAGCCAGGAAAGCCAGGAAGATGAAGAAGAATCGATTACTGAAAAAGATGCCACCGACAAGGTGATGGAAAAATGCATCAAACAGGTGAGCAAGTCAATCGTGCAGGCCAATACAGTTTACGACGACAGCATTAAGCATTTCCTGAAAGAAAACCGGTCGAAACTGAAAGAGGCACTGGAAATTAAAGATAACCTGAATAAAAAAGCAAAGAAAAAGAAAAACAAGGTGCTGAATACCCTTTCCAAAATTGAAGAAAACGTAGATTCGGGGCACTTTTACGTTCAGGTAGTTGACTACCAGCGCGAACTGGCCCACTCGCTCAATTTCCTTACCGAACCACTCTACGAGCACCTCGACAATCAGCATAAACCCTTTATTAAAGCCCAGGCTGAAGAGATGCAGGCTCTAAATGAAAAAGTGGATCATTTCTTCAATTTTGCCCTGGATATTGTAAAAGAGAACAAGTTTAACGAAATTGAAAAACTCATTGAGCTGCGCGACAAAATATTACAGGACCTGGAAAAAATGGAAATTGCCCAAATCAAGCGAATTAAAGCCAAAGAGGTGAATACACGCAACTCGGTACTGTATTTCAACACCATTACCGAAACCAAAAATATGCTGTTGCATGCCATTAACCTGATTAAATCGCACCGCGATTTTATTACGGTTACTATGAAAGAGCGGGGGTGAAAATATTCAAAAACTGAATTTTTAAAAGGGCATCCATGAGGATTAATCCAGTGTCGTGTCAATCATGTTTTGTCATTTCGGATATCCACCCAATTTTGTTGGGCACAATTAGGGGATGACAGTGAAATTCCAATATGCAAATCCCAAATTCCAAAAAAACAATTTGGAAATACTCTAAATTCCAGAATTCTCAGTTTTATCTTGCTTTGAAATTCATTTTGAATTCCTCAAAACTCCAAACGGAACAACTTCAAACAGATTCTGCACATTCAAGGCCTCTCCAACTTCAACTATTTGTTTTGTCAAACGGTTTTTCAGCATGGGGATATCCGTTTCCGGAAATTCAACCTGTGTATCTTCCCAGTTTGGATTGGCTGGCATGCTTGCCGTGTTGAGCGGCAATACAACGATTAAATGCTGATTGCCAAACTTCCGGTGGAAAGCAATAATGTGTTTTTTGTATTTCCCGGAAACCTTCAGCGGAGTGTAATCTCCTTTCTGAAAAAGCTCCGGATATTGAATGCGTTCATTCAGTGTCAGCCAGCTTATCCATTGTTTCAGTTGGCCGTCTAACGGCTGGTGGCACAGACTTTCGGCTAATCTCGCGGCATCTGTTTCATAATTTTTGATAATCCAGCCGAGATTGGCCGATAACTTTTCAAAATTAACTGCCCGCCGGTTGTCGGGATCTACGAAGCTGAGGTTCCAGGTCTCTGTTCCCTGGAATGTATCGGGCACTCCCGGCACCAAATTTTTCAGAATGAGCTGGGTAATGGAATTGGTTATTCCGTGCGGAATAATTTCTTCCATAAACCGCAGAAAACTATCGGGGAATTTTGTTTTGGAAGAAAGAATTTTTCGCGTAAATTCCAGCGTTTTGTTCTCATACAACTCATCTGGATTGCTCCACGACGAATTAACTTTTGCCTCACGCATCGCCTTTACCAGGTATTCCTCCAGACGTTCTTTAAATGATTCATCGATTTTTGCATCCATCGGCAGGTGTGCGCATAAAACCTGGTAAATCAGGTACTCGTCGTTGGGTGTCGGAATTTCCTTTCCGCCATCAAATTGCTTCAATTCGCGGTTTAGTTCATACCACTCTTTGGTGGCGGCCATCCATGCTTCTGGGACATCGCTCAACACATTCAGCCGGGCACGGGCATCTTCTCCGCGCTTGGTGTCGTGGGTCGAAATGGTATTCATCGTCAGCGGCTGCTTTTCCAGCCGTTCTTTCATATAATCATGAAATGTGCTGGTACGAATGCCGAAATAGCCCGGTGAATCGCCTACTTCGTTGTGCCCGATAAACGGATTGTACGAATAAAACGCCGTGTCTTCAATTCCTTTGGCCATCAGCGGACCGGTAAACTGCATGCAGTGCCTGAAAAAGCGATCGGTTTCCGGCACTTCATTTTCAGTGCCGGGTAACTTCAGCAGGAACAGATCTTCCAGCAAACGGAGGGGTTTTGCAAGTGACGGATTTTTTTCAGCTGCCTGCCCGATGATTTCGCTCACCACCGTTTTTTCGTGGTTAGTAAATTTTGATGGCGGCCGGTAAATCTTGTAAACCGGGCAAAAAACGAGGAATTCGCCGATGGCTTTTTTTAGAATTTTCTCATCGGTTTTGGTTTTCAAAACAGCACCGAGCGAGGTGCATTCACGGGTAAGGTTGTCTAATTCCCCTTTCAGCCGGTTGTATAAAATGAAACTGTTTTTCTTGTAAAACACATCCTCGAAATCATCGGTTCTGTCGATCCACTCGTTGTAGTATTTGTAGAAAAACGGGCCTTTTCCAGGATTAGTGAGCAGGTTGTTTACCATTCCGAGGAAATCGTAGCCAGTGGTTCCCTCCATCGGCCAGTCAGCAGGAATTTCCTCATCTTTCTCCAGAATTTTCTCCACTACAATGTAGGTATCGTCACCCAGCAGTTTTCGCAAACGTTCGAGGTATTCGCCGGGATTATACAACCCATCGATGTGATCGATACGCACGCCGTCAACCAATCCTCGTTTCACCCAGTTGGCAATCAGTTTATGGGTAGTTTCAAAAACGTGTTCATGCTGAATGTTTACACAAATGAGCCCGTTGATGGTGAAAAACCGGCGGTAATTAATTTTTGTTTCGGTGTCTTTCCAAAACGAAGGATAATAATACAGCGCATTGATGATCTCGCGCAACTTGTTAGTGTTGTTGTTGGCAGAGTGCAAACATTCATCGATGTATTCCTTTGTTTGAACTGACTCCGAATAATCCCTCATCAATTTTTGCCGCAACTCATCAAAATTTTGGATGTTTCTTCCGGCGTTCAAAAATGCAGCCACTGTCAATGGGATGTGTGCCCTATTTTCAGCTTCCAGTAATTTGGGATACGCCGGAACCGATAGCGGATAACGGTTGTTGAAATAGTTAAGCTTGAAACCGTTTTCATCAAAACTGATCTTCAATTCTCCGTCTTTAATCAGCTGTTCCATCGGTTTTCCAAAAAAAGGCAGCATCAGTTTCCGGTTCAGGTTTTCGTCAGGGTGTTTTTCCTGAATATCGAAAAAATCGTAAAAAGCAGAATCGCGGCCCTTTTCCAGGACATCGTAAATCCACGGATTTTCGGGCGAAAAAGCCATGTGGTTGGGCACGATGTCCTGCACCCAGCCCAACCCGTTTTCGTGTAACTTTTCAATCAGGTTTTCAAACTCCTGCCCTGTACCAATTTCAGGATTGATTTTCAGTGGATTAGTTACATCGTAACCATGTGTGCTGCCTTTTACCGCCTCAAAAACCGGCGATGCATAAAGGGTTTTAATGCCTGATTTCCGTAGGTACGGAATCAGTCTTTCGGCATTTTTCAGTGTAAAATTTTTATTAAACTGAAAACGGTAAGTTGATACTGGATTCATAAGCCCCCTTTCGTTCCCCCAAAGGGGGAAATTTTAGTGATTAAATGATATTTTATACATCTTATAAAGTCAAATAAAACAGCAAAAACAGCCAGTTCAAAACATTAACTATAAGCTTTTTATGAATTCTGCTTTTTATTCAGTATTTCGTGAATTTTTAGTGATTTGGTGGCTATTAGTTTTATCTGCCACTAAAGCACGAAAACATAAAGTTTTCTCAAAGCAAAAGCAGACACGCAAAAGTCCCCCTTTGGGGGATTTAGGGGGCTGCTGCAAACATTACCACCCCAAGTGGTGGCAGCAATATATTAATCGACTGATCTTCGCCATGAAAAGGAACCGGGTTGGCCGCCACGCCACCAAAATTACCAATGCCGCTACCACTGTATTGTGTAGCATCGCTGTTCAGAATTTCCAGCCACTTGGTATCTTCGGGTACGCCAATCCGGTAGTTGTGCCGTGGAACCGGAGTCATGTTCACTACCACAATCACGGGGTGCTCTTTCTTTTTATCGTAGCGGACAAAGCTCAAAATGGAATTTTTTGAGTCGTTGGCATCGATCCATTTGAATCCTTCTCCTGAAAAATCATTTTCATATAAAGCAGGGAACCGCCGGTAAACACTGTTCAAATCTTTCACGAAAAACTGAAGGCCCTTGTGATTGTCAAAATTGAGCAGGTGCCAGTCGAGGCTTTGTTCGTGGTTCCACTCGTTCCATTGCCCCAGCTCCATTCCCATGAAATGCAGCTTTTTACCGGGATGGGCAAACATATATCCAAACAGCGCGCGGAGGTTGGCAAACTTCTGCCAGTCATCGCCGGGCATTTTGTTGATCAAACTGCCTTTCCCATGTACCACCTCGTCGTGCGACAACGAAAGCATAAAATTTTCGTTAAAGGCGTACATTATACTGAATGTCATTTGATTGTGATGGTAACTACGGTGAACCGGCTCGTGAGCGAAATAACTCAGCGTGTCGTGCATCCAGCCCATGTTCCATTTCATGCCAAAACCAAGTCCGCCGGTATAAACCGGGCGGGTAACCATTGGCCAGGCCGTGGATTCCTCGGCAATAGTTTGAATGTCGGGAAATCGGGTGTAAAGCGATTCATTCAGATCGCGCAAAAACTGAATGGCTTCTAAGTTTTCGCGACCGCCGTGTTCGTTGGGAATCCATTCCCCTTCTTTTCGCGAATAATCGAGATACAACATCGAAGCCACAGCATCTACCCTGATTCCGTCGATATGAAATCGCTCCATCCAGCTGTGGGCGCTGCTAATCAGAAAATTCCGGATTTCGTTGCGCCCGTAGTTAAAGATGTAGCTGCTCCAGTCGGGGTGATAACCTTTGCGTGGATCCTGGTGTTCGTACAGGTAAGTCCCGTCGAAAAAGTGCAGCCCGTGCTGGTCGCCGGGGAAATGGGAAGGCACCCAGTCCATAATCACGCCAATATCGTTTTGGTGCAGGTAATCCACAAGATACATGAAATCGCCGGGTGTGCCGAAACGGCTGGTAGGCCCGAAAAAACCCGTAACCTGGTAACCCCACGATCCTGAAAACGGATACTCGGTTACCGGCATCAGCTCCACGTGGGTGTAGCCCATCTCTTTTACGTAAGCGGCCAGTTCTCCCGCCAGTTCTGAATAGGTAAGCGTACGGTTTCCTTCCTCAGGTTTTCTTCTCCAGGATTCCAGGTGGACTTCGTAAACCGAAAATGGACTGTCGAGCGCATTGTTCTTTTTCCGCTTTTCCATCCACTTTTTATCGTTCCAGTTGTAGTTGTAATCCCACACCACCGAGGCCGTTTTGGGCGGCTGCTCACTGTAAAACGCCACCGGGTCGGCCTTTTCAACGGTGTAGTTGTTGTGTTGCGATATAATGAAATACTTATAGGCTTCCCCTTTTCCCACACCGGGAATAAACCCCTGCCAGATGCCGGATTCATCTTCGCGGCGCTTCAGGTGGTGGGCATCTTTCCCCCATCCGTTAAAATTGCCGATAACAGAAACCGAATCGGCATTTGGTGCCCACACCGCGAAAAAGGTGCCCTTCACGCCTTTCAGTTCCATCACGTGGGCACCCAGTTTTTCGTGCAGCGAAAAGTGTTTGCCTTCACGGAAAAGGTAAATGTCGTATTCCGTAATAAATTCTGCCACATCCTGCACCGCGTTTCCGGTTTCAGGGATTTGGGCTTCCTCTTTTTGAACTTCTTTTTTTGTACCTGATTTATTTTGTTTCTTACTCATAGTCAAATTTTTAATCGGTTTCAGAATAATTATTCCACCAAATCATCGAGTATTTTTTTCAGTCCGTTCAGCGGAATGTGCAGCCAGTCGGGCCGGTTATTGAATTCATAATCGGCTTCGTAAATGGCTTTTTCGATGGTGTAAACCGAAAGCAGATCGTTTATTTCCCGTTCCTCTTTCGGAATAAATGAAGCATCGCCGGCTGTTTCGAGGTAGCTGTCGATGAATGTTTTGCGTACAATTTCGTACCACGCTTCCAGCCACGGATTGAGCAAATCGGCGCTTCCCGGAATCTTCGACTGGTTCTCGAGCTGTCCCATGTAAATGGCGTAGTGGAACGAACGCAGCATTCCGGCCACATCTTTAAACGGGCAATGTTTAAGTTTTCGGGCTGTGAGCGAACGGGTTGGCTCGCCTTCAAAATCGATAATCATAAAATCCTTCCCGGTAAACAGCACTTGCCCGAGGTGGTAGTCGCCGTGAACCCGGGTCTTGGATGTGTGGATTTTTTTCTTCTCCAGCGTGTGCTTGATCGTTGACAGCAGCAGGCTTTCGTTGCCGATGATATCGTCAATCAGCGCTTTTTGCTCATTGTTCAATTTCTGTTTCGATGACTTCATGTCGTTTAACGTCCGCTTAATCAGCGTGCGGAATGACTGGTAAAGCGACTTTTGATAAAGCAGCGAGAACGGTTCGGGCTTGAACTCTTTTTTGCTTTCGACCGAAGCTAGTGCAAGGTGCATTTCTGCAGTCCGCTTTCCAAGCAGCTCAATCATTTCGATAAAAAACGGCCCAAGCAGATCGTGCATTTTTTCTTCGCCCACATGCTCCACCAAATCGGTAGTGGTGTCAATCGGTTTGCCGCTCAGCAGGTACTCCTTGTCTTCAATAATCCGGTCGAAATAGCGGTCGATGGACGACTGGGTAAACTCCCACGCATTCCCTTCGTTCTGCACAAAATCAATCAGAATGCCGAGCGCCGAACTTTCGGCATTGTACTCGCGGTACTCCAGCGCGCCTGCAAAAGTCGGGAAGTTTCGGAAACGGGTATTTTCAGTCAATGTTTTTATGATTTCCAGCTCCGGGTTGTTGCCCTCCTCGGGGCTGCGATACATTTTGAAAAAGAACCTGTTATCGTAAAGAATCGAGGTGTTTGACTGCTCGGCCAGCAGCACCCGCGAGTTGAGCGGCAGTTCGCTTTTCTTCACTTTCGAACTCATTTTTTTGCCGGGTACTCCCACAATGCTTCCTTTCCGGTTTTTCAGAACTCCCTTTTGGGTAATCAGCTGCAGGAAAATATCGCGTACTTCCGGGTTGTACGAACCGTCGTACATCACGCCTTCGTGGCCATCTACTCCCACATACGCAATCATCGCCTCGGGGTGCTTGAATTTCACATCGGCAATAATTTCTCCTGTTTTTATTGAAATCGGGATGACATACTGTTCGGGTTTGCCTTCAATGTATTTTGTTTCTATAATTACGATGTACGAGTTTAGGTTTCCGGTAGAAAGCGGAATGGTATTTTTGATGTCGATGGCCTTAATTTTTTTTGCCTTGCCACGGAACCAGCGGTTTTTATGCACGTAACTGCGCATTAATTTTTCGAGCGAATTTTTGGTGGTGCCCTGCATTTTGTTCCACTCTTTTGAAGTGAGCACCAGCTGATGATCGGGCGACAGGGTTTCAATCACTTCGTCTTCTTCCTGTTTGCACAATTCAAACCAGAAATAGTTTTTAAACTGCATAGGGAATATGTAGGGATCCTTCCCGATAATCGCAAATTTATTCTGGCTGAAAACCTCAGTAGGAACGTACCCTTCATATTCCGATAAATCGAGCCCGGCCTGCTGCGAGTAGCGCGAAAGGTTAATAATGACAAGTATTTTTTCGTCGTTGTAGGTACGGGTGAACGCCAGTATTTTGCTGTTGCTGGTATTGATAAACTGAATGTCGCCGCGGCTGAATGCCCGGTATTGTTTCCGCTTGGCAATCACGCGCCGCATCCACCACAACAACGAAGTGGAATTCTTTTCGAAGTTCTCCACATTCACGGTTTCGTAGTGATAATCGTGGTTAAAAATTACCGGTAGAAACAGCCGCTGTGGTTCGGCAGACGAGAACCCCGCGTTTCGGTCGGCCGACCACTGCATGGGTGTGCGCACGCCGTCGCGGTCGCCAAGGTAATAGTTATCGCCCATTCCAATTTCATCGCCGTAATATACAATCGGCGTTCCGGGCATCGAAAACAACAGGATGTTCATCAGTTCGATGTTTTTCCGGTCGTTGTCGAGCAACGGGGCCAAACGCCGGCGGATACCGAGGTTGATGCGCTGTTTCGGATTTTGTGCAAACGATTTGTACATGTAGTCACGCTCCTCGTCCGAAACCATCTCCAGCGTCAGCTCATCGTGGTTCCGCAAAAAAATGGCCCACTGGCAATTATCGGGAATGTCGGGTGTTTGTTCCAGAATGTCGATGAGCGGGAAACGGTCTTCCATGCGCATAGACATGTAGAGGCGCGGCATCAGCGGGAAGTGAAACGACATGTGGCACTCATCGCCTTTCCCAAAATATTCCGACGCATCGTCGGGCCACTGGTTGGCTTCGGCCAGCAGCATTCTATCCTCGTAATTCTCGTCGATGTATTTACGCAGTTTTTTCAGAAATGCGTGGGTTTCGGGCAGGTTTTCGCAGTTGGTCCCTTCGCGTTCGTACAAATAGGGCACTGCATCTAACCGCAGCCCGTCGATTCCAATTTTGAACCAGAAATCGAGCACCTTGAAAACTGCCTTGTGCACGCTCGGATTATCGTAGTTCAAATCGGGCTGATGTGAATAGAACCGGTGCCAGTAGTAGGCTTTGGCCACTGGATCCCACGCCCAGTTCGAAATTTCGAAATCCTGAAAAATAATCCGTGCGTCGTTATATTTATCGGTGGTATCGTTCCACACATAAAAATCGCGGTAAACGCTGCCGGGCTTGGCATTCCGGGCCCGCTGAAACCACTTGTGGTCGCTCGATGTGTGGTTGAGCACCAACTCGGTAATCACCCGCAAATCGCGGTTGTGTGCCTCGCGGATGAACCGCTTGAAATCGGCCATCGTCCCGTAATCTTCATGAATATGGGTAAAATCGGCAATATCGTATCCTCCGTCTTTCAGCGGAGATTTGTAAAAAGGCAAAATCCAGATGGCCGTCACGCCCAGCGATTTAAGGTAATCCAGTTTTTCAATCAGCCCTTTAAAATCGCCAATCCCGTCGCCGTTACTGTCTTTAAACGAACGAACATGGGCCTGGTAGATGACCGCATCTTTGTACCAGCTTTTTGTATCTTCTTTCTGCATAATATTTTTCTGAATGGTTTACATGAAATAATCGAAATCTCTTTCGGTGCGTACTTTTTTGCGTACTTTAAAAATATGAACAGGCATCACGCCGGGATCCAGTTCCACAAAATTGTGCTCGCCGCTCCAAAGAAAATGGGCACCGCTAATCAGGTCGTGAACCTGGTAGGAGTCGTGTCCCTCCATTCCAAATTCTTTGAGCGGAAAGTGAAGCCAGCCCGAGTGCGTGTGGTGTGGATCGAGCGTCACTACCACCAAAATGATGTTGCTGAGGTCGTCCGATGCCTTGCTGTAACAAACCAGCGCATCGTTATCGATGGCATGAAATTTTAGTGAATGCGTGTTTTGCAGCGCTGTGTTTTCATGACGAATTTGGTTCACCCGCGCGATAATTTTCCGCAGGCTTTTGGGGTCGTCGAAATTCCAGTTTTTAATCTCATATTTCTCCGAGTTGAGGTACTCCTCTTTTCCCGGGGCTACGGGTTCGTTCTCCATCAGTTCAAAAGCCGGTCCGTAAATCCCGTAGTTGGAACTCAATGTTGCCGCCAGCGCCAGCCGCTGAATATATCCGGCGCGGTTAGCTACCTGCAAAAATTCGGGTAAAATATCGGGTGTGTTGGGCCAGAAGTTTGGATGGAAAAATTCGCGGGCTTTTGAATTCACCAGTTCGTTGAGGTAGGTTTCCAGTTCGTATTTTGAATTGCGCCAGGTGAAATAGGTGTACGACTGCGTGAATCCCTGCTTGGCCAGGTTGTACATCACTTTTGGCCGGGTAAACGCCTCGGCGAGGAAAATCACATCGGGGTGTTCTTTTTTGATTTCGCGAATGGCCCAGCCCCAGAAGTTAAATGACTTGGTGTGCGGATTATCGACCCGGAAAATTTTCACGCCTTTTTCGATCCAGAAAAGGAAAACGCTTTTCAGCTCTTCCCAAAGGTTTTTCCAGTCATCGCTTTCAAAATTGATGGGGTAAATGTCTTCGTATTTTTTGGGGGGATTTTCGGCATATTGGATCGATCCGTCGGGCCGGTGCCTGAACCATTCCGGGTACTCTTTCACCCACGGATGATCGGGCGAGCACTGGAAAGCAATGTCCATGGCAATTTCAATATTTTTTTCGGCGGCTTGCTGAATTAGTTCGCGGAATTCTTCCATTGTACCCAGTTGCGGGTGAATGGATTTGTGGCCGCCTTCCTTGCCGCCAATGGCCCATGGTGAGCCGGGTTCACCGGGTTGCGCCGTTACGCTGTTGTTCTTCCCCTTGCGTTTGGTTTCGCCAATTGGGTGAATGGGCGGCAGGTACAGCACATCGAAACCCAGTTCGGAAACATACGGCAAAAAGCCGATAACATCTTTAAATGTACCATGCTTGTTTTCGAATGGACTCAACGACCGTGGGAAAACCTCGTACCAGCTGCTGAAACTGGCGCGTTTCCGGTCAACCGTTATTTCATAATTTTTTTCAAACTGCGTTACATGTTTCTTCACCGGGTACTTTACCATGGTGCGGTACAATTTTCCGTCGAGTACAGAACCGATTTTCTTTTCCCAAACCTCATCGGAGTTAAACTCCTTTTGCACTTTTTTTAGAAATACAGCTTCCTTCTCCGCCATATTTCCATGTGCATCAAGCGCTTCCTGGATAAGGTTAGCGCCAATTTGCAAATCGACATCGATATCCACCTGCGCATCGATTTTTTTGAGGATGTCGCGGTGCCACGATTTAAAATGATCGACCCAGGCCCGCACCGTGTAAAAATACGACCCCATGGAATCGAGCGGGAATTCAGCCTTCCACTCGTCATTAATCACAAACTCCATTTCAGCGGCTTTCCACTCTTTGTCGTCCTGGAATTTATGCAGCACTTCGGCGCTCAGCACGTCGTGGCTGTCGCAATAAATATCTGCTGTAATTTTTATTTTGTCTCCAATTACCCGCTTCACCGGGAAATCGCCGCAATTGACCTGCGGCTGTATATTCTCTATAAAAACACGTTGTTGTCCGTTCATAATTGTTATTTTGAAAATATTACAATTGATTTTTTCTGCACTGTAATTTTATCGTTTGCCGAAACCTCCGTTTTTCCCGGTTCAGAAATTCCAGTCGGGCTGAAATCGGTTGAATCGAAAATTTTGGTCAGGCTTCCGTTGATGTGCGCAGGAATTATACCGGTTTGTTCTTCCTTTTCAAAATTCAGGAACACCACTACCCTGTTTTCGCCCTGCCATCTTTCGAGCGTGAAAAACTTTCCATCATCTAAAATTTTCAGGTTATCCTTGTCGGTTTCCTTCAAAACCGGGTGTGTTTTCCGAAGCCGAATTAATTGCTGGTAAAACCTGAATACCGATGATTTTTCCGCATCGCTTTCAATGTTCCACGAAAGTTTAGAAGCTTCGAAAGTTTCCGGATCATCCGGGTTTCGGGCCTCCACGTTAACGTCGTAAAAATCTTTGAACTCTTCTTTTCTGCCTTCGCGTACCAGGCGGTTGAGTTTTTCATCGAGGTGGCTCACGAAATAGAAAAACGGATTGCGCTCGCCGTACTCTTCGCCCATGAAAAGCATCGGCACATTGGGCGCAACAAACATGGCCCCGGCAATTACTTTCGCAGTTTCAAAATCCGTTATCGAAATCAGGCGGTCGCCATGCAGCCGGTTGCCCACCTGGTCGTGGTTCTGGTTGAAAATTACAAAATGATCCCCCGGATTATTTTGGGTGGAATTACCATACGTCTTTTTGCGGAAATCGGAATACCGGCCGTCATAAACAAACGCATCCTTTATGGCTTTTGAGAGTTGCTCCGGTTTACCAAAATCCATGTAATACCCTTTTTGCTCCCCGGTTGCAAGTGTATGCACGGCATGATGGAAATCGTCGGACCACTGCGCATCCAGCCCGTATCCGCCTTTTTCAATGGGCGAAATGTAACGCACGTCGTTCAGATGTGATTCTGCAATCAAATAGTGCCTCCTTCCGGTTTGTTCAGTCAGTTGATTCAAGTTTTCTGCCAATTCCTGCATAATGTGCTTTGCGCCAAAATCAAAAATGGAATGCACCGCGTCCAGACGGAGGCCATCTATATGAAAATCACGGCACCACATCAATGCATTCTGGATGGCGTAGTTGCGCACACCGTCGGAATAGGGCCCGTCAAAATTGATGGGGTCGCCCCAGGGTGTGGAATATTTTCCCGAAAAGTAGTGGCCAAAATTCCCCACATAATTTCCTTCGGGCCCGAAATGGTTGTACACCACATCCATGATTACGGCAATGCCCTGTTTGTGGCTTTCGTTCACCAGCGCCATCAACTCTTTGGCACCGCCATACGAATCCTGAACGGCAAACGGGTACACACCGTCGTAACCCCAGTTTCGTTTTCCGCTGAACTGTGACACCGGGAGAATTTCAATAGTATTCACACCCAACTCTTTCAGGTAATCCAATTTTGAACGAATTCCGGCAAAAGTTCCCTCCGGGGTAAAAGTTCCGGTGTGCAGCTCATACTGAATCATTTCATTCAGTGGGATGTTTTTCCAGTCGTGGTCAATCCATTCAAAATCGTTTAAATCGATTGTTTCCGAAGCTTCGTGAACGCCATCGGGCTGTGAAAGCGAAGCCGGATCGGGGAACGGTTCCTTCTCATCCAACTGGTATTTGTAGCGGGTTCCGGGCGAAATACTTTCCAGTTCAACCGACCAGTAGCCTAACTCCCGCGGCTTCATTTTATACTTTTTTTCAGGATGTTGTGTAACCAAATGCACACTTTTGGTTTTGGGTGCCCATACATTAAACATACAGGTATTCTCAGCAGTAAATACAGGGAAAATTTTTCTGTAATTCATTCATTTACTTTTAGGATTATACAACTTTCCATCAATTTCTGAATACGATTTTTCTCACGGATTGTTCTTTACTGATTTGTTTCAATTATTCAAAAAATAAATTTCAGGATACTATTTTTCAGGTTCAGGTTTAATAGCCTGGCTTTAATAATTCAACAATAAAAATTATCTATTGTTTCAATGGACAGGATGGTGAAGATTGTTGATTGAAATATCATTTGTTCACATCTAAATTATAAAAAAAACAATACATTTAAGGAAAAAATGGAAAACGAAGCAGTTCAAACAAAACAATACGGAGGAAAATTTTTACCGGGCAAACCATATCCTCTGGGTGCCAATTACGATGGTGAGGGTGTAAATTTTGCCCTTTTCAGTGAAAATGCCACCGGCGTAACGCTGTGCCTTTTTCACCATCCGGACGATAAAGAAGAATACGCCCAAATTCATTTTGAAGAAGTAACCGATTACGTGTGGCATGCCTGGTTGCCCGGAATAAAGCCCGGCCAGCTATATGGCTACCGGGTTTCGGGAAAGTACAAACCCAAAAAAGGGTTCCGGTTCAATCCAAAAAAACTGCTGATCGACCCTTATGCAAAGGCCATCAACGGCAGCATCACTGTTGAGCAAAGCATGTTTGATTACACGCTGGAAGAAGGCGAAAAAATTAAACTGCACATGGAAGAAACCGACAGCGCCGCTGAGATGAACAAATCGGTGGTGATCGATACGCGTTTCGACTGGGAAGGTGTGAAAAAGCCCGACATCCAGATGCACAATTCCATTATTTATGAGTTGCATGTAAAGGGATTTACCCAACTTCATCCTGAAATTCCGGAAAACGAAAGGGGAACCTACAAAGGGCTCGCCCATCCGAAAATTATCGATTATTTTAAGGAGCTGGGCGTGACGGCCATCGAGTTGATGCCTGTTCATCATTTTTCACACAACAAATTTCTGCTCGATAAAGGCCTCTCCAACTACTGGGGCTACAACTCCATCGGTTTTTTTGCGCCCCATGCCGAGTACGCGGCCACCGGCCAAAACGGCGAGCAGGTAAACGAATTCAAGGACCTGGTGAAAGCCTACCACAAAGCCGGTATCGAAGTCATTCTGGATGTGGTATATAACCACACGGCCGAAGGAAACCACCTTGGCCCCACTCTCTCTTTTCGCGGCATCGACAATCACAACTATTATCGGCTGGAACAGGAACACCCGTTGTATTACACCGACTACACCGGCACCGGTAACACGCTGAACCTGCTCAGCAGCCGCACGCTGCAACTGGTGATGGACAGCCTGCGTTACTGGGCTACCGAAATGCAGGTGGACGGCTTCCGGTTCGACCTCGCCTCGGCACTCGCCCGCGGATTGTTCGATGTGGGTAAGCTGTCCACATTTCTCGATACCATCCACCAGGATCCCATCATTTCTCAAATGAAACTAATTGCCGAACCCTGGGATTTGGGCGAAGGCGGTTATCAGGTAGGAAATTTCCCGGTGTTGTGGGCCGAGTGGAACGGGAAATACCGCGACTCGGTGCGGAAATTCTGGCGGGGCGACGAGAGCCAGGTAAGCGAGCTGGCCTACCGGCTGAGCGGCAGCAGCGATTTGTACCAGGACAACGGGAAATTGCCGTCGTCGAGTATCAATTTTGTAACCGCACACGATGGGTTTACCCTGCACGATTTGGTGAGTTACAACGAAAAACACAACGAAGCCAACCTGGAAGATAACAACGACGGCGAAGATCACAACATCAGCTGGAACAGCGGCGTGGAAGGGCCAACTGACGATCCGGAAATTATTCAGCGCCGCGAAAAACGGAAAAGAAATTTTCTGGGAACGCTGCTGCTGAGCCAGGGAGTCCCCATGATTAGCCACGGCGACGAATACGGCCGCACCCAGCACGGCAACAACAATGCCTATTGCCAGGACAGTGAACTGGCCTGGATGCACTGGGACTGGGACGAGAACCAGCGTAAGCTGTTCGAATTCACAAAAAAAATGATTGCCATCCGTCGGGAACACCCCATTTTGCACCCGCGGCGGTATTTTAAAAACCGCAAAATTCAGGGCGAAGGGGTATTCGATATTCGCTGGATCAATACCGAAGGAAAAGATATGAGCCAGGAAGAGTGGGATACCAGCTTCATCCGGGTGATGGGGATGATGCTCAACGGCGAACTGATGAAAGAGAAGGATGAATTTGGCAACGACCTGAAACAGGAGATACTGCTGATTCTGGTCAACAGCTACTGGGAATCCATTCCGTTTACACTGCCCAAAGACGGACTGGGAGAAGAGTGGGAAATTCGGGAAGATACCAGTTGGGAGGAAAATCCGGAGGCACCGGTGCATGTAAAAAATGTTTTTGATTTGGAAGCTCGTTCTCTGATGCTTTTAAGAAATATCAGGTGATGTTTATTCAAACCGTAATAATATTGCAACTATTCATTCATTTCTAATGCTGTAATTTGTATAACTGAATTTATGCAGTTATGGAAGTAAGAGAATTGGAAGTGGCTGTAATTTCCGATTTACATCTGGCCACCTATGCCAGCAAACCTAAAAAAGTACTGAAGTACCTTAAGTCCATCTTGCCCAACATTCTCGTGTTAAATGGCGATATCATCGATTCGTGGCGTTTCAGCCGTAATTACTTTCCAAAAAATCAGTTAAAAGTGGTTCGGCAAATCATTAAAATGATGGAAAAGGGTGTTAAGGTGTATTACATTACCGGAAACCATGACGAATTTTTAAGGAAGTTTGCACCAACCACTGTGGGAAACCTTAAAATTGTAAACCAGCTTATTCTGGAACTGGACGGAATGAAAACCTGGATTTTTCACGGCGACATTTTCGATAGTGCCATTCACGGGAAAAAACAACTGGCCAAATATGGAGCAGCCTTAAAAGGATTTCTTTCTGTGTTAAACAAGCTACTAAACCAGGTACTCCTTTTTTTCGGGAAGAATGAAGTGATTTTGTATAAAAGCATTAAGCACCGGCTTATGCGTGATAAGCTGAACCTTTCGTCAACCGAATCGAGAATTCTGAATGCTGCCATTATGCAAGGCTACCAAACCGCGATTTGTGGTCATACACACGTACCGAAAGAAAAAGAAGTAGCGATTAATGGGAAAACGGTTCGTTACCTGAATTGCGGCGACTGGGTGGAACATTTTACGGCAGCAGAATACAACCATGGAGAATGGTGCCTCTTTTATCAAAACAATCAGGAAGAAGAACTTCAACCCGATGAACTGGAAATTCCTGGAGAGAGCCAGATGTACCAAATCATTTCGAAAGAATTTTCTTGTTTAAATCTTATTTGATTTGCAATAAAACTTTAATGGTGAATTAAGATTGAGTTAAAACACCGGTTGTTTATTTGCCATTGATTCAAAAAACAGAATGCCAATGAAAGAGTAGCTGATTGAAAACAAAAAAACCTGCATAAGCTTCGACCCAAATGCAGGCAAAAAAATAAATTTTTTAAAAACTAAGTAGTACAAAATTATGAAAGAAAAATTACTTAAGCAACTAAATGTTGTTTCTAAAAAGCTGTTGTACATCATTCTTTTGCAGCTTTTTGTATGGCAGTTTGCCAACGGAAAAGATGTAACTTCCCCACAGAATTCAATTGCATTTGCACAGCAACCCACAAAACAAATTACCGGAAAAGTC
>NZ_JBSQIC010000056.1:0-24170 GCF_055108615.1 Tangfeifania sp.
GCTCGAAGCTATCTTTACTTCAACATATTCTGTCCTCCGGTTACCGGTACTGCCTGACCGGTTTCATATTGCTGTTCGATGACGTAGAAAATGGCTTTGGCCACGTCGTCGGGTGTGCAACCACGACCGGCTGGCACCTGCGCTTCATAAAACGCTTTAACGTCGGCAATAGTTTTGGCGCCCGGCACTTTCCCTGCTTTCAGGTACTGCACAAAAAGCCCTTTTTCGGGGTCGCTCCACAGCGGACCGTCGAAAAAGTTGCCCGGGCAAATGGAATTTACTTTTATATTGAATGGCATCAGTTCAAGCGCAAATGATTGAGTGAGGCCGATTCCGCCAAATTTTCCTCCGGCATAGGCGAAATTTTTATTGCTGCCCTTCAATCCTGATTTTGAATTGATTTGTATGATGTCCATAAAATGGTTGGGCCTGACTGAATGTTGCAGCCTCATCACCGGTTTAGCGTATTTGGCGCAAAGAAAGTAACCCGTGTAATTTACTTTGGTCATCAATTCAAATGTTTCCTGATTCATCTCGTCGAGACTGCCGGCGTGCAGAATTCCGGCGTTGGAAATCAATACATCCAGTCCGCCAAAATGCAGCACGGTTTCGCTCACCATGCTTTCCACCGAGGTGGCTTCGGCCACATTTACTTTAACAAAGCGGGCCCTGTTTTTGGTTTTTCCAGCATTGAGCTGTTCGGCAAATTCGCGCCCTTTCTCCTCGTTCAGGTCGGCAACCACAATGTTGGCACCCTGGTTGAAAAGAATTTCGGCAATGCCTGCCCCAAACCCCTGTGCAGCACCGGTAACAATAATTGATTTGTTCTCCACACACCCCATCGGTTGGCTGCCCAGCATCACTTTTTTGCGGTAATTTTCCACTTCCCAGCTTTCGATAAAAGCAGCCTGTTCGCCTGTGAGGGGATGCGGACCACCAAAACTTTCCGAAAGATTGCTGATTTGGCAAAAATCGTTCACCATGACTTTTAAATGTCCAATGGAAACGGCAGAGTCTTCGACAGCAATTGCGCCTTCATTCTGAATAAAAATAATTTTCGGGAGTATTCCGCGGCGCGATTTAAATTCTGCAATTTTGGTACTTACCTCCTCAATTATTTCTTCTTCTGATGAGCAGCTTTCAATAAACAGGTATTCCGACAGGCAGTAAACCATCTGGTCGGGATTGAACGGACGGGAGATGCCAGCCTTGAAAGCCTCTTTGCCGGAAATGTATTTTTTTATGGCTAAGCTATTGAAAGCGGTGGCCACTTTCAATTTTTCATCCGAAAGTAACATGCGGATGGCCGGAAGTACACCGGTTAGTTTTTTAGAGACGGGTGCCTCTGCATTTTCCGGGAATTGGTCAAAAGTGCCTTTCAGCTTTTCTGCCACATCGGAATAGATGGCGTTTATTTCATCAACCGAATTGGCGGCCACAAAAATTCCGTGGTTCTGAATCAGCACAATTTGCGGATCGCGCTTAAACTTTTGGTTGTATTCCTCAATTTTTTCTGCAATGATTTTAAAAAGCACAAAACCCGGGTCGGAATAGGGAATGTAAAGCACTTCTTCACCAAAAATTTCAGTAGTTTTTTGCGCTGCCTGATTGCTGCACATGAGGCCGTTGACAAGAGTTGAATGGGTGTGTACAACAAATTTGTAACTGAACAAATTGTGCAGCGATGTTTCCACCGACGGGCGCAATCCGGAGCCGGGATCAACGCGGCTGTTGAGCAGGGCATTTTTTACTTCATCTTCCCGTTGAACCGGGTCGTCAGAAAATTTCTGGTTAGGGATTTCGTTCAGTTTCCGGCGGTCGAGTACGCAAAATCCATTCTCGTCGATGTCTCCCAGGTTAACGCCACTTGCTTTAATCCAAAGGTGTTTGTCGTCTTTAAAAGAAGTGTTCCCGCCTCCGGCAATCACATACTCTTTTTTTTGCCCGTAAAATCTTGAAACGTCTATTAATTTTTTTATTTCCGGTTTCATGGTTTTTTCTATTAGCACCGTGCTTTAGCGGTGACAATTGTATTTTTAATATGACCCGATTTGATGAATATTTTATATCATACAAACAACAAAATATTCATCAAATCCTATGTAACATTCTGTTGGTTTTGACACCGCTTTTATTTTCATTGTTTCAAAAAGTGGTTTATCACTGCTTTCCCCAATTCCATAAATTTCTCTTTTTCAGCCACTCTCGCCTTTTTATCTTTCAGGTAACCTTCTTTTCCATTGGCCTGCAAATACTGGTGGGCGGCGATAACAGCAGCCCCTTCGTAATTAATTTGTTTCAGTTCACCATCCAGATTCACACCGCCGCGGCAGGTTACTTTCAGCGGATCGAGCTGCGGGGTGTTGTGTTCGGTGCCAAACGTAATAATGAAGTCGTTTTTGTGAAAGAAACTCACAAAATCTTTCAGAATTTCAAAATTGTTGCGGCCCGGAATTAATTCAATGGCCCAGATATCTTTTTCCCTGAAGGTTTGCAGGAGTTTTTCTTTGTCGGCTTCAAAATCGGTGAAGTTCCCTTTTGCATCGTCGAGCAGAACAGGATAACAGGGAATTCCGCCAGCATCGGTGATGATATCCGTAACTTGCTCAAGCGACAAAAATTCATCC
The DNA here is from genome assembly GCF_055108615.1 of Tangfeifania sp. NCBI lineage: Bacteria > Pseudomonadati > Bacteroidota > Bacteroidia > Marinilabiliales > Prolixibacteraceae > Tangfeifania > Tangfeifania sp. The sequence continues at coordinate 2,628 of NZ_JBSQIC010000056.1, forward strand.
GGGTTTTCTTTCACAAAAGCGGGGCCGCCGACTTTAAGCAGGTTGCTACGGATTTCATTTTCTACCATGGCCATTTTCCCGATAGGTGCTTTCAGCTCTTTTCCTGAAAAGATTTTCTCGAACAATCGTTTTCTGCCATCCTGGGTATTCTTTTTTTCAAAAATGGTTGTGCGAATAGCCTGGGCAATGTGCCGCTCGCGGAACAGTTCTTTTGCCAGATTTTCGTGCAGTTCGGCCACATCAAAATGCAGCTCGATTTGATTTTCAGCAAAAAAGGTATTCAGTTTCTCAACCATTTGGTATGCCTGTGCATTGCTGTTTTGCTGAAGTTTTCTGATTGCTGCTTCCGATTCGCTGCTCATTTGTACCGGATAGCGCAGCCCTTTCCCGCTAAAGTAAGTGCGGCCGGGATTATTCGGGTCGTTCACGCGGATTCCGGCCTGCTGCAAATCCTGCTGCAATGCTATAAATTCAATATTGAACAGTGGGAAAACTTTAAATTTTTCAGCCAGCTTGGCAAATTCATCATACCCGGCGGTAGTGAAAAAATCGTTGATTCCCAGCACGCTGATTCCTTCTGTCTTGGCCATCTGAAAAGCCAGTTCGATATCGGAGAAAGCACTGAACGAGTGGGGTGTGTGAATGTGCCCGTTGATGTCCGGAACAGTTTTGGATTCTTCCGGCTGGTTTTGATACCAACTCAATAATTCCTTTTCATTTGGGAGTGATGTGAAAATACTCTCTTTTTGTTCCATTTTTACACGGATTTATTAATCCTGCAAATTAATAAAAGCTGCTCAAAAAGCCTGTCCTTTGGTATCCTGTTTTAAAAAACTTACATTCCATAAAAATACAACCCGGCCAGTTCCTGGTGCAACTCATTTTTGATGGAAAGAATATTATCGATGGTATCGTAATACAACGAAAGTTCCATCATGTACTCAATCAACGATATTTCACCGGCATCGAGCGCTTTTTTCAGCAAATGGGTTGAATTGACCGATTCCAGCACTTTCGTGTAATCAGCCAATGTTTCCTGCAGCCGTTTTGCTTTTTCGTAATGGGTTTTCAGCCGGTTGTAACTTTGCACCCGCGCATCGGCAGCCACTTTTTCGGCAACTTTTTGCTGCAAACGGGCCAGTTTTACCGTGTTTTTATTTTCCCACAGCGGAATACTGACTTCCAGTGCAATTCCTTTGAAACCAAAAAAAACTAAGTGTTTTCAGGTTTTGAAAAGTGTAAAATTCAATTTCAGGATGGCAAAAAATCAGGCCATGCAGGGAGAGCCCCTGAGTTGAATGTGGTGCGGGTGCCGATCGGGCAGTTGAATGGGAATATACTGTTCGGCAAACGATTGTTTGGCCGGTTCAGAAAAAACAATGGAAATTACCTTCGCCGGAAAATATAACGATGGAAAATTATCCGACTTTGTTAAAATTATTTTTTCGTTGAAGCTGCATGAGTTATGCGAATGGTTTTCATGCTCGTTATCCTGAACCGAAAAATCGTTACAACACTGATTTTGTTCCTTTTCTATCTGGCAAGTTGTTTCCGAATTGGAAGCCAGTTCATAATGATGATGGTGCGGGATGAAATTATATGCCAGCACGATTGAATAAACCGTTAGCAGCAACAGAGATATGATATTCTTTAATTTCATCAGGTGCCGAAATAACAATATATGAAACACATAAAAATTGTGCGCTCAAACTATTAAGGAAGAAAGTCACAATTTTGTTTACCCTGCAGTCAAATTTTCTGGTATTTGTGTTGCACATTACTTTTCGTACTTTTGCAGGCTGATTAATAAAATTCAATGGTAGAAACTGAATTTCTGACACATACACTTCAAAATGGTATCCGGCTCATTCACAAACCAACCGATTCGCCGGTTGGCCATCTCGGCATTCTCATTAACACCGGTTCGCGTGATGAGGAGCCGGAAGAGCATGGCCTGGCCCATTTTATAGAGCACTCGGTTTTTAAGGGCACTCAAAAACGCAGGGCATTTCATATTTTAAGCCGCATTGAGGATGTTGGCGGCGAGCTGAACGCTTACACCACCAAAGAAGAAACAACTTTGTTTTCTACATTTTTAGCGGAGTTTTACGATAGAACTGCCGAGTTGCTGAGCGACATCCTCTTTAACAGCGTGTATCCGGAAAAAGAGCTGAACCGTGAAAAGGAAGTAATTTTTGAAGAAATCAATTCGTATAAAGATTCGCCCTCGGAACTGATTTTTGATGAATTTGAAGAGTTGGTTTACAACGGCCATCCCATTGCGCGAAATATCCTGGGAACCCCCGAAAACTTAAACCGGCTGAACCGCCAGTCTATTCTTCGTTTTATTCAGAATAATTATCACACTGACCAAATGGTTATCAGTTCGGTGGGGAAAATTGATTTTGCCAAACTGGTAAAACTGATTGAAAAATATTTCGGTTTTGCAACGGCCAATAAGCGCCAAAACGGGAGGGAACGTTTCCGGAATTACATCCCCGGAATCCGGATTATGGAAAAAGACACTTTTCAGTCGCATTGTGTTATTGGAAATGTAGCCTACGATATTTTGCATCCGAAACGGATTATCATGGTTTTGCTGAACAATATTATTGGCGGCCAGGCAATGAATTCGCGGCTGAACATGGCGCTGCGCGAGCGAAAGGGAATGGCTTACAACATCGAGTCGGGCTACACGGCCTATACCGATACCGGCCTGTTTAACGTGTATTTTGGCACCGATCGCGAAAACCTGGAAAAGGCAACCGACCTGGTTTTGAAAGAATTTAAACTGTTACGCGAGAAAAAGCTTGGAACAGTTCAGCTGCGAAAAGCTCAAAAGCAGATAATTGGGCAAATTGCCATTTCAACCGAAAACCGTGAGGATTTGATGCTGACCATCGGGAAAAGCTACCTGCTTTTTAACAAGGTGGAACCGATGCGAACCATTTTCAAAAAAATTGAAGCGATTACACCATCTGATTTGCTGGAGACTGCCAACGAAATTTTACAGCCTGATCAGTTGAGCCGGATTGTTTACAGGTAATTAAGTTTTTGTCTGTATGTGTTTAAATATGATGCTGAAACAGGTTGTTAATAAAAGATTTGCATTACAAATTGTTTGTTCAGAATTCGCAAGCAACAAAAAACAAATTTCAAATAAATTCCAAAAGACAAATAACCAATTTCGAAACAAGATAAATTTTGGAGTTTATTGTGATTGAAAATTGGATATTATTTGTGATTTGAAAATTGGATATTGGAAATTACCAACATAGTCTCCAATATGCATAATGAATTTGATGAAAACCCGGTATAACATTTTAATAAAAGCATTGAAAAATGAAAGAGTTGGAAAAATACATTTTGGATCATATTGATGAAGAAGATCCGGTTTTGCTGGAGCTCGACCGCGAAACCCACCTGAAAGTACTGGGTGCCCGGATGCTGTCGGGGAATTTGCAAGGGCAGGTGCTCACCATGCTGTCGAAAATGATTCAACCTGAAAAAATTCTGGAGGTGGGTACTTTTACGGGGTACTCGGCAATTTGCCTGGCCAAAGGATTAACGAAAACCGGCAAGCTGATTACCATTGAAATGAACGATGAACTGGAATATCTTTCAGCAAAATATTTTAAAAAAGCCGGGCTGGCCGAAAAAATCGTGCAACGAATTGGACCGGCGCTGGAAATTATTCCGGAAATCGACGAAACATTCGACCTCGTTTTCCTGGATGCCGACAAACGCGAATATGCAGATTATTACAACCTGGTTTTTGAGAAAGTACGTACCGGAGGGTACATAATTGCCGACAACACACTCTGGAATGGCAAAGTACTGGAACAGCCCTCGCCAGATGATGCGCAGACAAGAGGAATCATCGCATTCAACAAAATGGTTAAAACGGATTCGAGGATCGAAAAAGTCATTCTGCCGTTGCGCGACGGACTGACCATCATCCGGAAGAAATAAATCCTCTATTCCCTGGCCATTTTTAAACCTTCGGTGGTAGTATAGTATTTCACAATCATGTTCGGAACTTCCCATTCAGGTAATTTCCCGTCAACCAGATACTGCAGATATTTTTCGGTTACCTGGCCGAAATGAGCTTCGTGGCCAACTTTCAATTCTTCAGGAATGTTTAGTTTCCATTTTGTATCGCTCAGTTTTTCCAGTTCAATTTCCGGATATTTAGATGTTAATCCCTGAACACCATTGTAAAGGCTTCCGGCAAATTCTTTAATATCGATACCGGAATTTGCTTCAATGTAAAGTTGAGGTTTGTATCCCTCTTTTTCGCCCTGCCTGATGATGAGGTTGCATTTAGTGCCGCGCATGATGGAGTAATGCGTGTCGCCGGCACCTTCAGGTGCCTGAAAATTCCAGATAACAGAAACTTTGGCGTGAACACCTTTCAGTGTGTAATTGATTTCCCCGTTGCTGTACACTTTTAAAACACCGTCTTCCACATCTTTCTGCAGGTAGTCGGGGTACTCATCGAGCTTGGTCACTTTTTCGAACATTTCGGGTGTCATCTCGGTAGCCCAGCGTTTTGCCGACAGCATGTTTACATCTGATTTGCTCAGAATTTCTTCCGGGAAAACTTCCCATTGAATTAAATCAACCAGGTGGGTACCTACGTCAACTATTCCCTCGCCTTGCTGTTCTGTATCGAAAAACCATGCAGGTCGTTTCAGGGCGCTTCCGGATACATATTTAAAAAAGTGATGCACACTTTCTTGGGTAATAGCCGGTTCTTCAATTGTTCCTTTTTCAAGCTCCCCAAAAACTTCGGGAAGTTGTGAAAGTTCCCGCTGCAGAATGGTAGTAATTTCGTGGCGCTCAGTCATAATGTCGTACAGCAGTACGTTATTTTCCGCTGCAGTTTCAAACGCTTTTTCGAGCAAAGGGAATTTTTCAGGCGCAATAACCATTGGTTTATCGGCCAGCACATTTATCCCCGCTTCAACTGTTTTGAAAATATAGTCCGTTTTTTTCGCATTGTTTCCGGCAGTAACCATCACGTTGCCGGGTTTTTCCTCCAGCATTTTTTCCAGGAAGTCTGGACCGGTATATACTTTTTCTTCCCACGATGTCGGATTTTCAGCACGTGTATTGTAGCTGTTAATCAAATCGAGGTGCCCCTGCACGTCAGGTCCCTCGGGTGCATACACATGAACAGTGGGATCAACCTGTTCGTACATATATTTTTGAACCAGCGCCGCATGAAAATGCCCCGGATCAAGGGTCATAATTTTTACTTCATTTTTTGCACCTGTAAACATGGGTTCTGTTTTTTCGGTTTGTGATGAATTAGTGCCTCCTGAACATGCCGCCAGAACAACGGCAACAAGAACAACTATTGAAATTTTGTTCATTATTTATTGATTTTTAAAAATTTCCGTGTACGTACACACAAAAATATAATTTTAAATTTAATAACAGCAATGATCAGCTAATAACCTGAATTATAAAATTTAAACATTTATTGCCTCCTTTTCAAAATGTAACTTTACCTCAGGTGATTTTGAGGCAGGCATCAACACGTTCTGTGCCCGTCAATGTCTTTAAAGTCAACTGTATATTTTTCACTGTTATTGAGTGTGATAATTGCTCCCAATGGCGAAAGGCCCGGCATTATATCCAGGATTTCAATATTTTTTACCGGTGATAATTCTTCTTCTGTCCATTCACTGTCGTCTGTTTTGTGCAGCAGGGCAGTAATCATCAGCTCCATTGGCGGATTTTTTGCCATTCGCTTTTTATATGCATAAACCACGGTGCTGTCATCGGCTTCGGCATTCCGGTTATTATGGACTAAGCTGTTCAGCTTGTCCCAACCATGATATGCAATCAATGCCACCTGCCGTCCCGGAACCGATGCAGTTATTGTTTTTTTCGTTTTATCTTCAAATTGATTTACCTGTGCTTCGACTCCGTTTAAATGGGGCAACCCGAAATTGCCAAGTGTCAACTCATGTTCAAACGCAAGTCGGGTGCGATCCACCCTGATTACTCCGCCGGGAATAGTTATTTCAGCCAGATCAATAATATACCCAACCCCGTTGTTTGGCGGTTTGCGCATTATGGCCTGGCGATATAAAACACCTTCTTTCACACCGTTAAAAAGCATGCTTTGCGAAATGGTATATTTCCTGTTTCTGTCCGAATCATTTTCAACGGTTTTTCCGGTCAGGTAGAAGTTAATGTCATCGCCCCTGACATCCCTGGGATCCTGGCTCCTGAAACTATATTCCATTGCTGTTCCCCCGTCCGGATTATGATCTTCCCATGGGAAATGTGTATTATACGCCAGTTTTGAATAATTCGGATCATCGTAGTACACTTTCCCGGGAACAATCTCGGAGGTTCCCGTTTTACCGTGGTTTACAAGTACTAATCCCGGGCTTTCCAGGACTGTCCTTTTTGAATTGTTTCCCAGTTCTTCCCACATCCCGTCGTTTTCTTTTGCCGTCCAGAACGGGGAGTCGTCAGGCAGGGCAAGGCAAATAAACGGCAGAAACATGATAAACGGGCTGCCGGCGCAGCTGTAGTTTTGAAGCATATACTCTTTTTGAATATAAAAACCAAGGCTGGGAATATCGTTGTAGTAAAATCCTTCTTTTGTAACAAACTGAAGCAGTGAACCGGAGCAAAGCCTCCGGGCCCATCCCGGATCAAGAAGCGATTTGTCTTTCAGCATAAAAGCAATGGGGAAAGCACCTGAAACCCAGGTGCGGTAGCAAATACTTCTCGCCCACATGTTGATGTATCCGTCTCGTCCGAAAAAACTGGTGAGCGACTCCATCAGTTTCTGGGCCGATTTTTCAATTATTTCTGCGATTTCGGGATAATGTTCATCGCCGAAAGTTCTGTTCCAAATAGTAGTATAAACAATGAAAAGGCTGATTGAATAGTAGTTGTAGGTTTGCTCGAGGTACCAGCCATCTCCTGAGTGGTAGGAAGCTACCCACAAAAGGTGGCTTTTTAGCAAACCATCGTCAATTTCGTAACCCTGTTTTTTCAGAAATGAAAGCGTAACAATATTGAAAATCCGCCAGTTATTTTGCGTTGTCCGGTGATGCCCCCATTTTGAGATACATTCCACCATGTCATTTTTTTCTTTTTCGGTGTATTCATTCCAGATGGTGTCGGGCATGAGAAGCAATGTTTTGAACAACCCGCCGAATTCGCAGGTAAACTGATAATTTGAGTCGGGTAAATCTTCAGGCAAAGGAATGGAGTTGGGATGCCCCGGTGTAAAAGCATTGTAGATTTGCAGTTTGTAATAATCCCTGAGTTTGATGTTGTTGATTTCCACCTCCGGTTCAACATGAATGAGCGGACCGGCCAGGGTAAATGTCCGTTCAAGCGCTTCAAATTCGGCAGATCGGTATCTCCAATCCGGTGCGTTGGGCTGGGGATAGGTTTTGCCGGGCACTTTTGGAAAACTTAACGGCTGATCAATAGAATCGATATGTTTAAAAGCCCTTGTTAATAAATATTTTGCCAAATCAACATAATGCTGCTTTGTCATACCTGTTAACGGGCTTAAATTGTAATCCGGATTATTTACTTCGAATGCTTTTTTCATCTGTTAGTTTTTTACCACATAGCCACATAGAGCCACATAGTTTTTTACTATTGTGAACTATGTGACTATGTGGTTATTATTTTAATCTTTTGCTTGCGTACTTAAAAACTGGTTATGGGGTTTCGTTTTACCTTTTCACATAATCGGTTCCGTATGGATACCGTTGCGGACGGCTCAGCATGGAGTTGGCCAAATCGTTGTCCACAAATTTTTCAGCTTCCGGGTCCCATTTTAATATTCCGGGTACCTTCATGGCAATGTGACTAATTAAACAAACCGTGCAGGCACGGTGCCCAATTTCAACAGGTGAGATGGGCTGCTTGCGCGATTGTACACAGTCGAGCCAATTGCCGTGTTGTTCTTCGCTTACATACAAGTGTATTTCATTTTCACCGATTTCGGAACGCAATATGTCTTCGCTGCTGGCATCAAGTGCTTTTGTGCTCCCTTCTGGAATCGGGTCGCTGTCGGTTGCCCGGTATGCGCCGCGGGTTACAAAAATCCATCCGTCGGTTCCTTCGTAGCGGATTCCATTAGGGAAACCACCGCTGGTATAAACGGTTATCCCGTTATCGTATTCCTGTTTTACCATAAAATCGCCGTGCACGTTCCAGTCGCCAAATTTTGGGAACTGGGCCACGGCCTCTACTGAAACCGGGCCTGTGTGCTCCGTGTCCATTCCCCATGCTGCTGAATCGTAGTGGTGCTGTCCCCAGCCGGTAATCATTCCGGCGCCGTAGTTTTCATGTCGTAACCAACCTGGCCGGCTGTATCCTTCCTGCGGGTGTACCAGTTTCTCTTTGTACTGAATTTCAGGAGTTGAACCGAGCCACATGTCAAAATTCAGGTTGGATGGCACCGGTCCGGCTTCAAAGACAGGGCCTGACGGATCGCCCGGCAAACCAATTTTTACGGTGTGAATTTTTCCGATCCTGCCATTGCGAACAAGCTCGGCCGCTCTGCGAAACTGTGCCGACGAACGTTGCTGTGTACCTACCTGCAAAATTGAGCCCTGCCGGTGAACGATATCGCTCAACAACCGCCCTTCCTCTACAGTAAGCGAAGTGGGTTTTTGCAGGTAAATGTCCTTTCCGGCAAGGGCTGCTTCAATGGCGGGTTGCGAATGCCAGTGGTCGGGGGTGCTGATGACTACCGCGTCGATGTCTTTGTTCAGCAGCATCTCTTTGTAATCGTCGTACATTTTTGCATCCACGCTGGTTCCTTTTTCTTTGTAAAAGTCTTCCACCAGCTTTTTACCGTCGGCCATGCGTTTGCTGTCCACATCCGAAACAGCAACCATTCGTGCCACATCATATTGTAACACGCCCGGCATGTCATGGCTACGGGCAATCCGGCCGCATCCAATTTGTCCGATATTTATTTTATTGCTCGGTGCATTTTCCCCAAATACAGTAGAAGGAACAATGGTAGGAATTACCATAGCTCCGGCAGTTGTGGCGGCTGTGTTTTTCAGAAAATTTCTTCTTTTCATGGTTATAAATTTTATAATTTTAAATATCTATTATTTTCTCGGGACTGAAGCGCGAAGTTCATGAACTAACTGCTTCTTTTAAATTTTGTTTCTGAAAGAAATCAGCATATTCATGAGATTAAAACAAGTTCCATAATGCTCCTCGAATTCATTATCAGCAATATACTTTCTGTTTTTAGCTTTATATAAACAAGTTACTACTTCTGCAAGCGAACGAATGGAGTATCCAAGAAATTTTTTGTATTCAGGTGAAGATTGCACAATTGATCCTTCGGCAATGTTTAATGCAACAGAGTCTGCAGCTCTTCTAATCTGGGAAGACAGATTATAAATTTCTTTTTGAGGAAAACTATCAGACAATCCATTAATATTTTCGCCCAATTCCATTGCACGCTGCCAAATAATCAATTTTTCAAACTTAAAACCATTCATTTACTTAGATTTTACTTCCAACTTCCTACTTCCCGCTTCGTGCTTCCAACTTCCTACTCTCTTCCATACTTCTCAAATTCTCCTGCAATATCCGCTTCCTTGTGATCTCCCAAATGGACTATTACCCGGTACCGTAACTTAATTTGCTCTCCTTTTTTCAGGGTAATATTCTTGTCATTTTCCGGCCAGTACATTGGTGTAGGCGAGAAAAATCCATAATCGCGGGTAAACCAGGGAGCAGGGAACCACTCATTTGAAGGGTGTTGCAGAATGGCTATTCCTTCTTTTTTACCCATCCGCTCGCCATAGTAATCCATCCATGCCGAACGTTTACCAAAGGTGTCGTCTTCACCGGTTTCCCCTTCGGCATTGATCATGGTGCCACCATTTACAACAGCCAAATCCATGTCCATCCTTCCACTAAAAAGCGAGTGGTTTGTTTTTTGAATGGTAACATCCATCAGCATTTCCATCGTTACTTCAAAGTCAATCTGGTATTTATCCTCCGATGGTACAGACACAGAAATGATGCGTTTATCCTTAATCGGAGCATCGGTGCCAGGACGTTTCCAGATGCATTCGTTTTCAATTACTGCTTTTTCTGCACCACTTTCTAAAATATCGGCTCGAAGCGAAACAATTTGTCCACGTTCCAACCCTTCCTGCCAGTAGTTGCCGCCATTTACCCTGTCGCAGCCAAAAAATAAGGAGCTGTGATGTGGATAAAGCGAATTTCGCATGGAAGTTACATTGGCTTTTGAAGGGCCATTCACCGGAAAAAAGAAAGGATATTTTTCAAATTCCGATACGATGTAACTTGTAATAAGACTTCCGTTTGCCCTGAATTCAATTTTATCGCCCACTTTTTCGGCGGTAATCTTTGGTTGGGTAAATGCCACAGATATCGTGGCTAAAAGAATTAGAGAGGTTGAGATAATTTTTTTCATTCTAATTTATTTTTATGTTTTTATTTTAATCTGTGAATCTGTGGCAAAAACAGGAAATATCGCCACAGATTCACAGATTGTATTTGTTTTATACAATGTCACAGATTATAAAATAACTCGTTTTGTTATTAATGAATCTTCTCCAAAGTTTACAATTAAACCCAATTTACATTTTGATGCTGCAAGGTAATTAATGACCCATTTGTAATGATTTTCAACAATTCCCTGTTGTGCTTTTGCCTCAAGAATAATTTTATCATCAACTACAAAATCGGCATAAAAATGATGCGGCAGAATAATGTCTTTGTATTCAATTTCATACTTTTTTTCGCGTTCATACGGAATTCCCTTTTTTGTGAATTCATATTCCAGAGCGTCTTTATACACAATTTCAAGAAATCCCTTGCCTAAAATCCGATGTACTTCCATGCAAATCCCGATTATTTCGTAACTCTCCTTTTGCAGCGGATATTTATTTTCATCGTAATGTTGATTCATTTTTTCTTTCTTAATGTCACAAGGAAAACATACTAAATCTGTGAATCTGTGGCTATTTCCCCAGCCACAGATTCACAGATTATTTTTTAATTTTAATTTGCGGCATTTCCGCAAAGCTGTTCCAGTACATTTCGGCAGTTTCGGCATCCATTTCGCCGTCAAAAACAATCATTCGGTATTTCAGCGTGTAATTTTGATGCGGATTCAATTTCCAATCATCATGACGAATCGGCACAAACTCGAAATACATATCGCCGCGTCCTCCGTTGGCATCTAACGGCCAAACTCGCATGGGTTCTGGGTGCATCCGGTTCGACGGGTGGCTCAGGAACAGGATTCCCGAGCGGCCTTCTTCGGTTTCCGATTCACCTTCAACAATGCACCAGCGGGCGTAGGAACCATCGGCATCGGCCCGGGTTTTTCCGTCGGAAGTCAGCACCGTGCAATTGTCTTTATGCCATTTTTCAGTAGCCCGGAAACCAATTCCGCCACCGTAACGGTAAGCATCGAGCATAATTCCGTTTTCAAGCGGACTGTTCAAAATTGTGGTGTAGTCGATTACACGAATATCATCTGAAATATTCCATACCCGCACATCCAGAATTTCATTCATTGCAATTTGATCCGGTCCAATGGCGCCAAAATCGATGTGTTGTTGCAAAGCTTTGAACCCGCTAAATACGTTGCCTTCAGTTTGTGACAAAAATCCGGCAAATTTAACGGTGCCCTGTCCTTTCGCCAGGTTCCAGAAATCCACTTCGCGATCGCCAATGTGGGTTTTTGTCCACGGCCCCCAGATTCCGTAATGGTGGTAATGGTCCGGTGGCTGAATGCGGGTGAGCGCTTCGCCACCGGGCGACCAAAGCGGATGGATGAACCCGGAACGCTGGTAAAGCGAATTTACTCCCTCGGGCGGGAAAGTGGTTTCAAAACGGTAATTCAAAATTGGTTTTTCGTTTTGCAATAGGCTCAAATCTTTTTGATTTCTTTTTACTGAAAACCTGGATCTTACAGCTTTTGCTTCAACTTCCTGTTTTAACACAAATTCGCGTGAAGCTCCTTTTTCTGATTCACCTTTTAAAATAAACCAAAGCCTGGCTGAATGTCCGCTCTCCAACTGGCAGGGAACAGCCGTTTCGCCTTTTTCTGAGATTTCATACAAAACCAGGTTTCCTTCGTCGGTGTTGTAATTTAACCCATCCAGCGAAACCGAAACAGGTGCATCAATCCTGTTTTTATCGATTTGAATACTGAACTTTGTGATTTCCTGAGCATTTAACTGCATAGCGGTAATTGCCAATAACAAACAGATTATTTTTTTCATATTTTTCTATTTATGTCTCATTATGCCTCACATTCTCCAATAAAACAAAACTTTTTTTAACCACATAGGCACAGTAGAGCACATAAGATTTTTTAATGCTCTGATGTGTCCTATGTGCCTTATGTGGTTTGATTTTCTTCATCAATTGTCTCCTTAAACGCTTTAATATTTATTGTCGGGAACATCTCTTTTTGGTACTCAATCCATTGAATGCTGAATTTTGTAACGGTTTCCAGAAGCAACTGCCATGTTGGTCTGTTATAATTAATATTTACTTTTCAAATTTAGGTAATCTGTGATTTGCATAACAGTATTTTTTTAGCAGGTATTTGTACTGTTTTAACATTTTCAGTAATTTTATTTGATGAAAGTGATGCAGGAGCATATTGATTTTCCGCTTCGTTCGGCTATTAAAGTGAAATGGCGAAAAATGCCGCATTTTACTTATCCCTGGCATTTTCACAGCGAATATGAGATTTTGTACGTGATTGAAGGTACAGGAACCAGTTTTGTTGCCGATAATGCCGAACAATTTGAGTCAGGCGATTTGGCCATGCTGGGCAGCAATCTGCCACACTTTTGGCGAAGTGATGAAAAATACCACGCCCCCGACAGCAATGAACTTATAAATTATATAGTCATTCAATTCCCCGGTGATCTGTTTCGTGCATCGCTTTTCGATTACCCGGAATTCCATGTCATCCAGGAATTGTTTAGTCGTTCGTCGCGGGGAATACGTTTCTTGCCTCAGTTTGCTGAGGAAGCCGGCAAACAGGTGATTAAAATTGCCCAAAGCTCAGGGTTCGACCGTGTGATTCAGTTGCTGAAATTACTGCACGAACTGGCTAAAACCGAAGAATACAGGTTGCTGGCCGGCGAATTATACCATCAACAGAATCATGATTTTACAGACGACAGGCTGACTAAAGTGTTGCACCTGCTTACAACCCAATATCAGCAAAAAATTAAACTGGAAAAAGTGGCCGAAATTGCACATCTGCATCCGTCTGCATTTTGCCGGTTTTTTAAAGAGAAAACAGGAAAATCGTTATCGGAGTACGTAACCGATTTACGAATCAGCTATGCCTGCAAACTTATAATAGAAGGAAAACTCTCGGTTACCCAGGTATGCTTCGAAAGTGGTTTCAACAATTTGTCTAACTTTAACCGCACCTTCAAACGCCACACCCAAATGACCCCAACGGAGTATTTTCAGCGGTTTCATGAATAAAAAATTGTAAAACTGTGAAATTGTAAAATTGCTGAATGTCGGGTGAACTATAATCACTAATTTTATAGCTTTACTATCTAATATTAAACCTGATGTCATGAACCGTAATCTTTTTCTCACCCCGATTTTTTTATTTCTGAACGGAGTTGTTGTCCATTCCCAGGAAGTTGAGTTTCTTCCCGATGACTGGCAAAATCCTGCTGTTTTTGAAAAAGGGCAAACCGCACCACACGCTTTTCATGTGCCTTTTGCTTCAAAAGAAGCAGCGCTTGAGGACGATCCTTCGAAGTGTAAAAATCTTCAGTTGCTGAACGGCACCTGGAAATTCAAATGGGTAGAAACGCCCGGTGAAGTTCCCGAAGGATTTTGGAAACCGGATTTCAGTGTGAGCGAATGGGATGAAATTAAGGTTCCGTCCAACTGGCAAATGGAAGGCTACGGCCATCCGAAATTCCGAAATGTAGCGCTAACTTTTGAAAGTCAGCCTCCCAACATTCCCGATTATTACAACCCGGTTGGCTGCTATAAACGTTCATTTAACGTGCCGCGCGATTGGGATGAAAAGGAAGTGATGCTTCGGTTCGAAGGAATAAAATCGGCCTCCTGCATTTGGGTGAATGGCAAACGCGTGGGGTACAACCAGGGCGGTTTTGAGCCGGCAGAATTTAACATTACTCCGTTTATTAAAACCGGAAAAAACGATTTGTCGGTGCAGGTTATTCGCTTCTCCGACGGATCGTATCTCGAGAACCAGGACATGTGGCGGCTGTCGGGTATCTACCGCGATGTAAAACTGTATGCTCAGCCCAAAACGTTTATCCACGATTTTTATGTAACCACCGATTTGGATGAAAATTACGAGGATGCAAAGCTTGCTGTTGATTTGGATATTCTAAGCAAAGTCGAAGAAAATTCTGCCTTTTCAGTTGAAGTGGATGTGCTGGATGTTAATAATCGATCGATTTTAAACAACGGCATTCAGTCCATGAATTTTAAAATTGCCGAAAATGCATCACAAAAAGTAACCCTTTCATCTTTGGTTGAAAACCCTAAAAAATGGTCGGCGGAATTTCCGAATTTATATACACTGCTCATTCAGTTAAAAGATGAGAACGGGGAAACCATCGAAGCTTTCACAAAGAAAATCGGCTTTCGCGAAGTGGAATACAAAAACCACATTTTAACAGTGAATGGCGTTCCGGTAAAACTGAATGGAGTGAATAGCCACATGCATCATCCTGACCACGGGCAGGCGGTTCCGCTGGAAACCCTGAAAAAAGATTTGCTGATTATGAAGCAATTCAATATTAACAATGTCCGCACATGTCACTACCCGCCAACACCGGAATATTTGGAGCTGGCCAACGAACTGGGAATATATATTTTTGATGAAGTGGGCGATGAAGCGCATGCAAATACGCAACTATCGGAAAACCCGGCGTGGACAGAAATGTACAAAGACCGCAGCCGTAAACTGGTTTACCGAGACCGGAACCACCCATCGGTGATTGTGTGGAGCGCCGGAAACGAATCAGGAAGTGGCGATAATATTAAAGCGGTGATTGAAACCGGCAAGGAAATCGATCCGAGCAGGCCCGCCTGGATGTATGGCGGCAACCAGTTTTTTATTCCTTTCGAAGATTTGGTGGGGCCGCGCTACTGGGTGCCCATCGATTATAAAAACCTGGCCGAAGGGAAAATTTTGCCCGAAGACGACAACCGGCAATCATACATGGATGAGTACCTGGCAGCTACCGGAAACGGTTTGGGCGGAATGGATGAATACTGGCAGTTTATTCGAAAATATCCGCGACTCACCGGTGGTGCTATCTGGGATTGGATAAGTCCGGGATTGACAACCACACGATGGATCCTGCCAGATGCTTCGCCTGCAAAAAATGATGGCCAGATTATGGGACGTCCAATTTTTACCAATGGCAAAAATGGTCGGGGGCTCGAATTCTCGGGACATGACGACTGGGTGGAGTTTTACCGCGCTCCCAGCCTCGATATTGCAGGTAAAGAAATTTCCATCGGGTTTTGGGTGAAACCGTTTGAAATCCCCCAACCCAATGAGTTCCTGATGAAAGGAAAATATCAGTACGGAATTCGAATGGAAAATCCGGAAACGCTCGAGTTTTATATCCATTCCGGGAAGCGAATTTCAGCAAAAACAAAAGTAGGCGATGATTTTTACGGAAACTGGCACCACATTGCCGGAATTTACAACGGCGAAGAATTGAAACTTTTTATTGATGAAGAATTAGTTACTGAAACTGAATTCAGCGGAAATATCAGTTCCACACCTTTCCCGCTTTGTATTGGCCGCGAAGCTGAAACACAGGATCAGGGCGAACATTCTGGCCGAATATCGAAAATGGTAATCGACGAAGTGAAGGTTTTTGACAAGGCAGTTTCGGTTGGAGAATTTCAGATGGGGCACAACGATGCCGTGCTTGCGCTCGATTTTGAAAATGACACAAAAACCGGCGAAGAATTTTTCTCGGTTGGTTTAGGCGGGAGAACCTACGGAATTATCTGGCCCGATCGCGAAATTCAGCCCGAAATTCACCAGATCAAGAAATCGGGGCAGCCGGTTGGTTTTGAAATGGTTGATGCAATGAAGGGGTTGGTTAAAATTACCAACTACCATCATTTTAAAAACCTGAGTGAACTTGATGGAAGCTGGCAACTTCAGGTAGATGGTGAAGTTGTTCAGCAGGGAAATTTGTTTATTGAACTGCCGGCACAGCAATCGGGCAAATTTGAAATTCCTTACAACCAGGAGGATGCCGAAGGTGAAAGAATACTGACGGTTTCATTTCAGTTGAAGGAAGACAAAAGCTGGGCGGATGCAGGCCATGAAATTGCCTGGGAGCAGTTTGTTTTGCCATCGTCCGGTAAAACTGAAGAAAATGCAACCAAAACAGGTGAGGTTCAGGTAGAGGAAACGGGATTTGAAATCCTTTTGAGAGGAGATAATTTCAATTATACGATTGATAAAAATTCGGGACGTTTTACATCCCTTCAGTTTGATGGGAAAGAGTACGTTGAGCAGGGACCTGAATTTATGGTTTGGCGCGCGCCCATTGCCAACGACATTGACCCGTGGGGAAGCTACATGTTTGAAGAGGGTAAAATGACTCCCGGTTTTGGCCGAAGCATCGACAATCAACTCAGGACATTGGGTATGCGCGATTTGAAAGTGCAGGCAGATGATATTCAAATTAAAAAAGCGGATAGTAATGTGGTGATTGAAATCAAAGCCTGGTCCAATTCGTCGCTCCCGGCCAACCGCAGGTTAAACTGGGGAGGCAATTTTTCGGCATTCGAACGGAATGAAATCTGGACCATTTCGGCTGACGGAACCATTCACCTGGAACAGAAAATCATTCCACACGGCCCGATGCCCGACATGTTGCAAAAGGCCGGGCTGCAATTTCAGTTGCCAAAAGAATTTAGCAATGTGGAGTGGTATGGCCGCGGCCCGTTTGAAACCTACCCAGACCGCAAAACTGGTGCAAAAGTTGGCGTTTACAATTCGGATGTCGATGAAATGTTTGTGCCATACATCATTCCGCAGGAATACGGCAACCGCACCGATGTGCGCTGGCTGAAAATTCAAAACGAAAAAGGAAAAGGATTGCTTATCCAAAGCGATGAACTGCTCAACTTCAGCTTGCATAAATATTCCACCGATAACCTTTCGCGGGCGATGTATTCGTATCAACTGGAAAAAGCGCCCAACACCATTTTGAATGTGGATTATGAAGTTTCGGGAGTAGGAGGAACCGCCAATCGTCAACTGCAACAATACCGGGTGATGCCGGGGGTGCGCAATTACAGGTTAACGATTAAACCGTTTTAGCTTTAATAAAATGTAAAATTTCCTGTAACCAGAGATATCTCATCATTTTTTATGGGGATGACAATTATACTTGCTGTAGGTTTTACCTACCTATTCAAAGAACCAATTATAAACCATAAAAAGTAAAGATGATGATTAGCAGAAGAAAATTTATTACTGCCGGGGCAGTGGGCCTTGGCGGTTTAGTTGTTACAGAAAGAGCCTTTGATTTTTTTTCAGAGAGCAAGGTTAAAGCGAAAATTGTAATTGTAGGAGGCGGTGCTGCAGGAATAACCATGGCCGCCTATCTTAGTGACCAACTCAGGTATGATGACATCACCATCATCGAACCCAACGAAATTCATCATTATCAGCCGGGTTACACTTTAATTGCTTCTGGGACTTTTACCCCTGATGAAATTTTAAAACCCACGAAGGAATTAATCCCCAGAGGAGTGACGTGGATGAAAGACAGGGTAACGGAATTGAAACCAGATAACAATTCGGTAATTACCGCCCAAAACGGAAAAGTTGATTACGACTTTTTGGTACTTGTTCCCGGTTGTGTTACGGATTATGAACAAATCGAAGGATTGTCGAAAGACATGCTTGGCAAGGGTGATGTTCATTCCATTTACGATTACAATGGGGCGAAAAAATGTTATGAAGCGTTGCAAAAACTTCCTTCAAAAAAGGAAGGAAGGCTCGTTTTTACGGACACCTACACCAAGTTGAAATGCGGCGGCGCTCCCAAAAAAATCACCCTTTTAACAGAGGACTACCTTAAAAAAGAGGAGAGCAGGCAAGGTTTTCAGTTTGATTACTACTGCAATTCAACCAATTTAATGACACCTGCCATTTTTGGCGACCGGCTTCAGCATTTGTACGATGAACGCAAAATAGATGTGCATTACAAACGCCGGTTGGTTTCAGTGGATAGTGCTGCCAAAAAAGCAGTTTTTCAGGTATTGAAAGAACCTACCCAGGCGAAGTTACCAATAAGTGCAGAAACCGAATTAGTTACAGTAGATTACGATTTTCTGCATGTTACCCCGCCTATGGGAACGCCGGATTTTGTGCGCAACTCACCGCTTCCGATTACCGAGGGCGAACTCCGCCACGGTGGCTGGGTAAAAGTTGACCAGGAAACACTGGTTCATCCCGATTATAAAAACATAATGGTTTTGGGCGATGCGGCAGGACTTGCAACCAGTAAAACCGGAGCAGCCATCCGCATGCAGGCTCCCATTGCTGCTGCAAACCTGGTTTCGATAATGGAAGGAAAAGAACCCACCGAAAAATACGATGGTTATACAGCCTGTCCTATTGTAACCGAATACGGCAAGGTGCTGATGTGTGAATTTGGCTACGGGAAAGAGCTGAATCCTACAATTCCGTTTATCGATCCCGGAGTGGAACGTGGCATGTGGTGGGTACTCAAGGCTCACGGCCTGAAACCAATGTATTACCAGGGAATGTTAAAAGGATTGATGTAACCGAAAGAATGCGCTGAGAACGATGAAGGATTATAGTGATTTTCAGGGTTCGCCCCCGCCAATCGCTATAATCCTTTTTCTTTCAGCAATAGTTCCATTTCCTGCTGAACCGCTTTGGCTGCTTCCCCCGCTTTTTTAGCAAAGTCTTTCTCGCCGGAAGCATAAATAATTCCGCGCGAGGAATTTACGAGCAAGCCACACTGGCTGTTCATGCCGTTCGTGGCTACCTCCTGCAAACTTCCTCCCTGTGCACCCACTCCGGGAACCAAGAGGAAATGGTCGGGAACAATTTGCCGGATCTCTTTCAGCTTCTCGGCTTTTGTAGCGCCAACTACGTACATCATGTTTTCAGGCGTGCCCCAATTTTGGGATGTTTTCAGCACTGATTCAAAGAGCTGGTCACCAGATTCTTCATCTTTTAAATATTGAAAATCGGCTGCGCCTTTGTTGGAGGTGAGTGCAAGTAAAATTACCCACTTTTCTGGATAGCTCATAAACGGTTTTACCGAATCTTCTCCCATGTATGGTGCAACGGTAACGGCATCAAAATCCAGCTGTTCAAAAAAGGCACGGGCGTATAAATCCGAGGTGTTTCCAATATCGCCGCGTTTGGCATCGGCGATCAGGAAAATTTCAGGATATTTCGATTTTAAATACTCCACTGTTTTTTCGAGCGTATGCCAGCCTTTCCAGCCCAAACTTTCGTAGAAAGCGATGTTGGGTTTATAGGCGACTGTATAATCCGCAGTGGCATCAATAATTTTTCTGTTGAATGCCAAAACCGGATCAGCCGCATTCAGTAAATTTTTCGGTACTCTTTGAATATCGGTATCGAGACCTACACAAAGGAAACTACGTTTTTTTTGGATTTGTTGGAAGAGTTGTTGCTGGTTCATAAAAAAGCCCCCTTAATTCCCCCAAAGGGGGAAGATTAGCAAATTATTTTCTGAGATATTTGTCGCAAAACGTAAAATCAATTCTAATTCTTTTTTCCTTCCCCATTGGGGAAGGTCAGGATGGGGCTTTAAATCTCGGCCTCTTTCAGTTTCTGGGCGTTCTCTTCAATCATCAGTTTTTCGATGATTTCGTCGATGTCGCCATTAATAATTGCCTGCAGGTTGTACATGGTCAGGTTAATGCGATGGTCAGTCACACGTCCCTGCGGCCAGTTGTAGGTACGAATTTTCGCCGAGCGGTCGCCGGTGGAAACCATGGTTTTCCGCTTCGATGAAATTTCGTCGATATATTTTTGGTACTCCATATTGTAAATACGCGTGCGCAATTCGTTCATTGCCTTGGCCAGGTTCTTTAACTGCGACTTTTCATCCTGGCAGGTTACTACAATACCAGTGGGAATGTGCGTTAACCGGATGGCCGAGTAGGTGGTGTTTACCGACTGTCCGCCTGGCCCGGAAGAACAGTACGTATCTTTTTTAATGTCGGATTCTTTCAGTTCCACATCGAACTCTTCGGCTTCGGGCAAAACTGCCACCGTGGCAGCCGATGTGTGCACACGTCCCTGGGTTTCGGTTTGCGGAACGCGCTGAACCCGGTGCACACCCGATTCGTATTTCAGAATTCCGTAAACTCCGCTTCCGCTCACCTTGGTAACAATTTCCTTGTAGCCACCGGCTGTTCCCTCGTTTATATTTGTGACTTCCATTTTCCAGCCTTTTTTCTCGCAGAATTTAGAGTACATGCGGAACAGGTCGCCGGCAAAAATGCTGGCTTCGTCGCCGCCTGTACCGGCACGGATTTCCAGAATGGCGTTTTTATCGTCTTCAGGATCCGAAGGCACCAGTAACATTTTTATCTCCTGCTCTTTTTCCGGTATTTTTTCTTCGGCTATTTCCATTTCCTCGCGTGCCATCTCGCGCAGTTCTTCGTCCGATTCTTCTGCGAGCATCTCCTTTCCTGACTCAAGGTTGTCAATCAGGTTTTTATATTCTTTAAAAACTGCAAGTAATTTTTCCAGGCTTTTATATTCCTGGTTCAGTTTTACATAGCGCTTCATGTCAGCAATAATTTCCGGATCGGTAATCATTTGCTGCACCTCTTCGAAGCGGTGTTTTATCGATTCATGTTTTTCTAATAATGCGTATTCTGCCATAGTGTAATTTCTGTCTATTTAACTTTTTAAATAATTCTCAACTTCTTCTTTTAAAACCGGAAGATGATTGATAATTATACCCCAAATCTGCGAATTTTCAATTTCATCATAACCATGAATTATTTTATTCCTTGCATCCACAATTCTCCGTGAATTTGTAATTTTTATTGAAGAATCGTGCATCAATAAATTATTCATTGCCTCTCCAATTATTTCCAGGTTTCGCTCAACTGCATCCTGCAGCATTGGGTTATTTTCGTAGTTTTCAAATTTTTTATTTTCTCCGATATAACTGTCAATATTATCAATAGCCGTAAGTATATCGAAAAGTAATTTTTTAATTCTGTTTTTCATAAATTAACTTTTTTGTTTCATCAAGCTCTTTTATGAAATATGGGTTTTTAAGAGAATTTTCAGTGACAATATCTATCTCACGGTTAAAAAAATCTCTTAGTCTATCATGCAGATTCCACCACAATTCTCCTTTTTCCAATGGATCCAAATCCGATTGAAAGCGAATCAGAAAATCAAGGTCACTTTTTTCATCAAAATTACCCGAAACAGCAGAACCA
>NZ_JBSQIC010000057.1:0-24300 GCF_055108615.1 Tangfeifania sp.
CCTTGCTGTAAAATATACGACCAGAAACAAAAGCAGGGCGGAACTGATCATGATAAAAATTCCAAGTCTTATCTTTTTGGATCGGCTGTTCATTAGTATAAAATTTATTTATTAAACTACGCATTTAAGCAATAATTTGTTTTCCATTTCTTACTCCATTTTTCCCTAACTTAGCTATTTTTGATTTATTGACAAAATACCTAATTCAAACAATTTAATTTTTTTTTATGGACTTCCTGTATGATTTTAAATATTTTTAAGATTTACCTGATTACCGGGAATTTATATCATTTCTCATTTTTTCATTCAATTTGCTTCAACATTCTCCGGTGATTCTTATCTTTATGAAAAAACAATATGACACAAAAATTACCACAACTTATAAAAGATGACAAATGGCTGGAACCTTATTCAAATGCCATCATCAATCGTATTAAATTCACCGAAGAAAAAGAAAAAGAACTCACCGGAAATTCTACTTTATATGAATTTGCAAGCGGGCATCTCTTTTTTGGTTTGCACAAAACACCCCGCGGGTGGGTTATTCGTGAATGGGCGCCCAACGCTACACATATTTTTTTAATCGGAACATTTAATGAGTGGGAAGAGCAAAAAAAATACAGTTTTCATCCACTGGAAAACGGAGTGTGGGAATTGCAACTTGGCAAAGACGCACTTCAGCACGGCGATTTGTATGCGCTGTCGATGCACTGGGCGGTTGATTATGGAAAGCGAATTCCGGCATGGGCACACTATGTTGTCCAGGACCCGGAAACCCATATGTTCAATGCCAAAGTTTGGGCGCCCGATGAGCCGTATCAGTGGAAAAACACAAGTTTTCCGGGAACAGGTGAACCACCGCTGATTTACGAAGCCCACATCGGGATGGCAGGCGAAGAAGAACGTGTGCATACCTACAATGAATTCAGGGAAACGATGCTGTCAAAAATAAAAGCCAATGGCTACAACACCATTCAACTGATGGCCATCCCGGAACACCCGTATTACGGAAGTTTTGGCTACCATGTTTCCAGCTTTTTTGCGCCATCATCGCGCTTTGGAACTCCTTACGAACTGAAGCAACTTGTGGATGAAGCACATGGAATGGGGATGGCGGTAATTATGGATATTGTTCATTCACACGCGGTTAAAAATGAAGTGGAAGGTTTGGGAAGATATGATGGAACGCGCTACCAGTTTTTTCACGAAGGACCGAAAGGCGAGCACCCGGCGTGGGACTCTTATTGTTTTAACTACGGCAAAAACGAAGTCGTTCACTTTTTGCTGTCCAATCTGAAATACTGGCTCGAAGAATTTCAGTTCGACGGATTTCGTTTCGACGGCGTAACCAGCATGTTGTATTTCGATCATGGCCTCGGGAAAGCGTTTAGTAGTTACGACGATTATTACAGTCCCAACCTCGATTTTGAAGGGACTACTTATTTGGCCCTTGCCAACAAGGTAATTAAAGAAATCAAGGCGCACTCCATTTCAATTGCCGAAGATATGAGTGGATTGCCCGGGCTGGCAGTGCCACAATCGCACGGCGGAATCGGGTTCGATTACCGGATGGCGATGGGCGTGCCCGATTACTGGATTAAAACCATCAAGGAAAAATCGGATGATGAGTGGGATGTGGGTAACATATTCCACCAACTGACTTCCAAACGGATGGATGAAAAAGTAGTGAGTTACGTCGAATCGCACGACCAGGCGCTTGTGGGCGACAAAACTATTATTTTCCGCCTCATCGATAAAGAAATGTATTACAGCATGCGCAAAGACCAGCCCAACATGATTGTGGACCGCGGTATTGCACTGCATAAAATGATACGGTTGATTACCGCCACCACTGCCGGTGGCGCCTACCTCAATTTTATGGGCAATGAATTTGGGCACCCGGAGTGGATCGATTTTCCACGCGAAGGAAATGGCTGGTCGTTTAAACACTGCCGGCGTTTGTGGAGCATTTCGGAAAATCCTGAACTAAAATACCACTGGCTGTATGATTTTGATAAAGAATTAATTTCATTTATCCGGGAGCACAATTTACTAACAATTCCATCGGTTGATTTTGTGATGGAAAACAAACCCGACAAAGTGCTGGCTTACCATCGCGGACTGTTTTTGTTCGTTTTTAACTTCAACCCAACCCAGTCGTTTACCGATTATGGAATTCCGCTTGGTCCCGGTAAATATATCGTTCAGTTAAATACCGATTCGGGCCGGTTTGGTGGTAACGATTTGGTGGATGAAGACATTCCCTATTACACCTTACCAAGCGGAGGCAGCACCAGCCAGCATTATTTGCGGTTGTACCTGCCCGCAAGAACAGCCCTGGTTTTAAAACGAATTGATTTCAAAAAAGCTAAATAGATGAACGCCTCAAAATTTCAAACTGAAGTCGCTATTCCGGAATTTCCATGGAAAACGGGCTATCAAAAATCAAATATTTTTTTGGGTTCCTGTTTCACCGAAAATGTGGGAACCCGGATGGCTTCATTGAAATACAATGTGGATGTCAACCCGTTTGGAATTTTGTACAACCCGGTGTCGGTGGCACATGCACTGGAGTTTTTACTTCAGAAAAAACACTTCGAAAAAACCGACCTGATTCAGCACGACGGACTGTGGCACAGCTTTTTTCATCATAGCCGGTTTTCATCGGCAGATGCCTTAAAAGCCCTCAAAAACATTAATGACCGAATTGAAGCTTCTTCGCAAATCCTGAAAGAAGCCGATTTTCTGTTTATCACTTTCGGTACAGCCTGGGTGTATGAATATTTGCAAACCCAACAAACAGTTTCGAATTGCCATAAAATACCGGCCAAAGAATTCAGACGTTTCAGGTTGACAGTTAATGAAATTTCTGAAATTTACCAGGAAATCATTCAAAAAATACGGCAAGTAAACCCGGGAGTTAAAATCATTTTCACGGTGAGCCCGATTCGCCACCGGAAAGACGGAGCAATTGAAAATCAACGAAGCAAAGCCACGCTGGCGCTTGCAATCGACCAAATTCTAAAAAGTCAGAATAACGAAAACTGTGGCTACTTCCCGGCTTATGAAATTGTGATGGACGAACTGCGCGATTACCGGTTTTATGCCGAAGACATGATTCATTTAACCGACGTGGCCGTAAAACACATCTGGGATAAATTTCAAACCGCGCTGATTGATAAAAATTCGATAAAAACATCGGAAGAAGTGCAAAAATTCACCAACGCGGTGAACCATAAACCGTTTAATAAGTTTACAAAAGAGAGCTTCGGGTTTTTTAAACAAAGTCTGGCAAAAGTTCAGAAAATGCAAAAAGAAAAGCCTTATCTTAATTTAGCGTTAGAGGAAAAATATTTTTCTGATCAAATTGATGAAATTGAAAAAGGCAGAAACCAAATTTGAATCAAACTACCTAACTTTGTTTGCAGAATTTATCACGTTCTGCAAAATGTTGTATCATTAACATTTAATTGCATTATGAGCTACCTCAAATTTGACAAAGAACAGTTAATTAACCTCGAATATTCAATGGATCGCGAAATATTGCGCTCAAACAGGGCGGGCTCTTACATCAGTACCACACTGAACGGTTGTAATACCCGGAAGTACCATGGGCTGCTGGTTTGCCCCATCGACAATTTTGGCGGAGAAAAACATGTGCTTCTTTCGTCGCTCGATGTCAGCCTGGTTCAGGGGAAAGAGGAGTTCAACCTGGGAATTCACCGCTATAAAGGAGGCGTTTACTATCCAAAAGGTCATAAATACATACGCAATATCGAATTCGATCACATTCCGAAAATCACTTACCGGATTGGGGCTATGGTTTTAATTGTTGAGCGAATTCTTGTGGAAAAAAAGAGGCAGGTGCTCATCAGGTACACCGTTGAAAAAGCTCCGGAGGAAACCACTTTCCGGTTCAGGCCATTTCTCGCATTCCGCAATATTCATGCGCTGAGCAAAGCAAATATGTTTGCCAATTCAAGGTATCAGAATGTGGAAAATGGAATCAGCGCCAAACTTTATGAGGGTTACCCCGATCTTTTTATGCAGTTCAGCCAGCCGCCGGAGTATGTACATGTACCTGACTGGTATTTCGATGTGGAATATTATAAAGAACTGATTCGTGGTTATGATTTTCTGGAAGATTTGTTTGTGCCGGGTTATTTTGAATTGAATTTGAATGAAGGAGATTGCGTGGTTTTTTCTGCCGGAACAGAAGCATTAAATCCGGTTTCGCTGAAGCAGCGTTTTACAAGTGAACTAAAAAAACGCACCCGCCGCTACACTTTTGCCAGTTCATTAAGAAATGCCGCCGAACAGTTTATTGTGAACAAAAAAAATTCTACCGATATAATTGCTGGATTTCCGTGGTATAACAGCATCACCCGTCAAACTTTTATTTCGCTCCCCGGGTTGGCACTGGCACAAAACAACAACCAGCTGTACGAAGAAGTGCTGGACACTTACACAAACTACCTGAATAACGGTTTGTTCCCCGATTTCATTCACGAAAAAATACACACCTATAACTCTGCGGATGTGTCATTGTGGTTTATCTGGGCCATTCAGCAATATGCAAAAAACCATAAAAAACTAACCGCAATCTGGGATAAATACGGCCCTGCCATCAAAGAAATTCTGGAAAATTACAACACCTCCTCTCCTCTGTTTTTATCCATCACACCCGACGGTTTGATTTACGCCGAAAAAGAAAACACAGCACTGACATGGATGAATTCACACGTACATGGCGTGCCGGTAGTTCAGCGCGACGGGTTAACAGTGGAAACCAACGCACTGTGGTACAATGCCGTATGCTTTGCCCTTGAACTCGCAAAAACAGCAGGCGACAATGAGTTCATTAAACAATGGGAAAAAATGCCCGGAAAAATTGGAGCTGCTTTTCTGAAAACTTTCTGGAACAAAGAACATAATCACCTTGCCGATGTAGTACGTAACAAAAGCACCGACTGGGCCATTCGCCCAAATATGGTAATTGCAGCGGCAATGCCTTTTTCACCATTATCGAAAGAACAAAAAAAGCTGGTGCTGAGTGTGGCCAAAAAGAAATTGCTGACCAAAAGAGGACTACGTAGTTTGTCGCCCGACCATTTACGATATAAAGGTTCGGTTTCCGGAAGCCCCGAGGAACGCGAAGCCGCAATCCACCAGGGAGCAGTTTGGCCGTGGTTAATGCCATTTTTTGTTGAAGCTTACCTGGACATTCACCAGGCAGGAGGCTTGCCATTTGTAAAACAGTTCATGGAGTTTTTTGAAGAAGAAATGACAGAACACTGCATTGGAACCCTTTCGGAAATGTATGACGGAAACCCGCCACACAATGCCAAAGGAGCCATTTCGCAGGCATGGAACGTGGCAGGTGTATATTACGCTATTGATTTGGTGCAGAACTATAAAGTATAAATTATTGGGGCATGAAAGTTTTAATGTTTGGGTGGGAATTCCCGCCACATATTTCAGGAGGATTGGGAACAGCCTGTTACGGACTGACCAAAGGCCTGGCAGGCCTGAAAAACATCGATGTGCTTTTTGTGGTTCCCAGAATGTTTGGCGACGAAAACCAGTCGGTAATCAAGCTGAAAGGCGCCAATACCGTGCCTGTTTCAAAAACACAAATTGAATTTGAAGGCACGCAGAAAAAAATGGAAACTATTGAAATTAAATCTGATATTGTTCCCTACAAGAGCGAAGAAGAGTTCTGGGAACTCAAGAAAAAAAGGTTTCCGGCAAAAACAAAATTCGTACAAACCGATAATGGTTTCAAAATAAACTTCAGCGGAAAATATGGCGATGGGTTAATTGAAGAAATTAAAAATTACGCGCTCGTGGCAGAAATTATCGCCACCGAAAACACTTTTGATCTGATTCACTCACACGATTGGCTAACGTACCCTGCCGGCATTGCGTCCAAAAACAAAACAGGCAAACCACTGATAATTCATGTACATGCCACCGAGTTCGACCGCAGCGGCGGAAACGTAAACCCCGTGGTTTACTCCATTGAGCGCGAAGGCATGGAAATGGCCGACAAAATAATTGCCGTAAGCAATTTAACACGCAAAACCATTATTGAAAAATACAGTATTCCACCCGAAAAAATTGAAGTCGTTTACAATGCGGTAGATTCCTCCCCGAAAAAAAACACCTTGAATTTCAGGAAAAACGAAAATGAAAAAATTGTGACTTTTTTGGGGCGCATCACCATGCAAAAAGGCCCGGAATATTTTGTTGAAGCTGCCTACCTGGTGCTAAAAAAAATGGAGAATGTGCGTTTTGTAATGGCAGGCAGCGGCGATAAAATGACAACCATGATTAAACGCGTAGCCGAACTGGGAATTGCCGATAAGTTTCATTTCACCGGCTTTTTAAAAGAAGATGCTGTTGCTGAAATATTTCGCTTATCCGATGTTTGCGTTATGCCATCTGTTTCTGAGCCATTTGGGATTGTGCCGCTCGAAGCCATGCAGGCCGGCGTTCCGGTAATCATTTCAAATCAGTCGGGTGTTTCCGAAATCCTGGACCATGCCATTAAAATTGATTTCTGGGACACTTACGCAATGGCCGATTCGATTTATGGACTGTTGAAATATCCTTCCATGTCGAAATATCTTAAAAAGGAGGGTAAAACAGAAGCTGGTAAAATGAAATGGGATAATTCGGCCCGGCAGGTAAGAAAAATCTACAGAGACGTGTTAATTAAATCAAAAGTTAAAGTATGAAGTCAATAGCGCTGTTTTTCCAGGTTCACCAACCCTTCAGGTACCGCCGGTACCGGTTTTTCGATATTGGCAACGACCACTATTATTACGACGATTATGCCAACGAAACCATACTCCGCAAAGTGGCCGAAACCAGTTATCTGCCGGCCAATGAGCTTCTGTTAAAACTGGCCGGCGAGCTGGAAGGTAAATTTAAAGTGGCTTTTTCGGTTACCGGCACTGCGCTGGACCAATTTCAGCTTTATGCCCCCGAGGTTCTTGAATCTTTCCAGAAGCTGGCAAAAACAGGCTGTGTGGAGTTTTTATCGGAAACCTACTCACATTCACTTTCAGCATTAAAAGACAAAACCATTTTTGAGCAGGAGGTAAAACAGCACGAACAGAAAATTTTCGAACTGTTCGGACAAAAACCCAAAGTTTTCAGGAATACGGAAATGATCTATTCCGACGAAATCGGAGATCGCGTGGCCAAAATGGGTTACAAAGCCATGCTTACCGAAGGTGCCCGCCATGTTTTGGGATGGAAAAGCCCCAACTTCCTGTATGTAAATGCCGCCAATCCGCGCCTGAAAGTGTTCATGCGCAACTACAAACTCAGTGACGATATCTCATTTCGCTTTTCAAACAGCAACTGGTCGGAATATCCGCTCACTGCAGAAAAATTTATTGGCTGGCTCACTCAGCTGAACCGGAAAGAGGAGGTGGTCAACCTGTTTTTAAGCTACGAATCGCTGGGAGGCCGGCAGCCCAAAGAGAGCGGCATATTCGATTTTTTCGAACACCTTGCCCGGGGAATAGTTAAACACCCCGAACTAAAATTTGCCACACCCACCGAAGTGTTGGCAGAAGTGCAACCCGTTTCGGTAGTTAGCGTTCCCCACCCTATTTCGTGGGCCGACGAAGAGCGCGATCTCACGGCCTGGCTCGGCAACGAAATGCAAAAAGAAGCATTTGATAAATTGTATGAGCTGAGCCCGCGAATGGCAAGATGCACCGATGCAGAATTAAGTAAAGACTGGAACTATTTGCAGGTGAGCGATCACTTTTATTACATGTCAACCAAGTTATTTTCCAGTGGCGAAGTGCACAGCTATCTCAATCCATTCGAGTCGCCATACGAAGCATTTATTAATTACATGAATGTACTCAGCGACTTCAAAATCAGACTAAATTCGGTGTTTCCGGAAAATGAACAGGAGCAGAAAATTGCAGCCTTGCATAAAATTATTAACGAAAAAGATGAAAAAATAACCAGGCTGGAAAAACAACTGGCACGCCTGCAGAAACCACGTACAAGAAAAAAAACAACGCAAAAAAAGAAGTAATTTAACAATATTGAAAATGAACATATTATCACTCATTCCAAATTAACTTTCAGCCCCCCTTCACAACAAAATAAATGTGTATTTTTGCAGCCCGAAAAGAAAAATATAAAACAAATTTTTAACATGAAGACAGAAAAAGCAAACACGTATCCAAACCAACAAAATAACACACCGGTTTGGAAAAAAATAATAGTAAAATCACACCTTCCCGAAAAATTATCCCCACTTCGCGAAATATCCAAAAACCTTTGGTGGGTTTGGAATACCGAAGCAAGGGAGCTGTTCAGCTTCATCGATAATGAAACCTGGGATGAGTGCGACCACAACCCGGTTGTGCTACTCGATCAGGTAAGTTACAAGCGATTTAAGGAACTGGAAAAAGACCCAGGCTTTATTTCCAGGATGGAAAAAGTTTATGGCGATTTCAGGCAATACCTTGAAGAACGAAAAGATTTGGGAAGCCCGCAAATTGCCTATTTCAGCATGGAATACGGACTGCACGATTCGCTGAAAATTTACTCCGGTGGATTGGGTATGCTGGCCGGCGACTACCTGAAAGAGGCCAGCGACATGAAAGTTAACATGGTAGGTGTTGGACTGCTGTACCGCTATGGATATTTTAAGCAGGCCCTTAACCTGCATGGGGAACAAATGGCAAATTACGAATTCCAGAATTTCTCCAAAATACCGATAAACCCCGTTCTCAACGAAAATAACGAATGGGTTAAAATAAGTATCGATTACCCCGGTCGCCAACTATTTGCAAAAATCTGGCAGGTGAATATCGGCTCGGTAAAACTTTTATTGCTCGATGCCGATCTTCCTGAAAACCAGGAAGAAGACCGCTCGGTAACCCACCATTTGTATGGCGGCAATTACGAAAACAGGCTAAAACAGGAAATGCTTCTGGGAATGGGCGGAATTAAAGCCCTGAATGCGCTGGGCTACAATTCTGAAATTTACCATTGCAACGAAGGCCATGCCGCATTTATTGGTCTCGAACGGATTTCCAATATCATTGAAAAGCATGGATTAAATTTTGCTGAAGCCAAAGAGGTGGTACGCGCATCAACCATATTCACCACACACACACCGGTTCCTGCCGGCCACGACTCCTTCCACGACGATTTGTTTAAATACTATATGGAGGGGTACTACAATAAAACAGGACTCAGCTGGGAAGAATTTATCCTCCTGGGAAAAGCAACCCCGGAAGAAGACCATTTCAACATGAGTTACCTGGCCTGTAATCTCTCGCAGGGAATAAACGGTGTGAGCAAGCTGCACGGCGATGTTAGCAAAACCGTTTTAAAACCACTGTACCCGGGGTTCCTGGAAGAAGAACTCGAAATTGGGTACGTCACCAACGGAGTGCATTATTCCACATGGACAGCACAGGAATGGAAAAACATCCACAAAGAATATTTTGGTCCCGAATTCCCTCAAAACCAACTCGATTTTGATGTGTGGGATAAAATTTACCGCGTGCCCGACGAAAAAATATGGGAAATCAGAAAAACACTCCGCACAAGGTTAATCAACTACATTAAAGAACGTTTTTCTGACAACTGGATTAAACGCAACGAAAATCCGCAACTCGTCACCGAAGTACTGGGCAAACTCGATCCAAATGCACTTACCATTGGTTTTGCACGCAGGTTTGCCACTTATAAAAGGGGTTACCTGCTGTTCAGAAACCTGGAACGTTTATCAAAAATTGTAAATAACCCTGAAAAACCGGTGCAGTTTATTTTTGCAGGGAAAGCACACCCGGCTGACAAAGCGGGCCAGGATTTAATTAAACACATTGTTGAAATTTCAAAACGGCCCGAGTTCAGGGGTAAAATCCTGTTTGTTCAGAATTACGACATCAACCTGGCAAAAATGTTGCTGCAGGGTGTCGATGTTTGGCTGAATACGCCAACCCGCCCGCTGGAAGCTTCCGGCACCAGCGGCCAAAAAGGAGTAATGAACGGCACACTCCATTTCTCGGTGCTCGACGGATGGTGGGTTGAAGGCTACCAGGAAAATGCAGGCTGGGCATTGCCTGCAGAACGGGCTTACGATGTGCAGGATTTTCAGGATGAACTCGATGCACAAACTATTTATGGCATTTTTGAAGATGAAATTACCCGCATTTTTTACGACCGCAACGAAGAGGACATTCCTGTGGAATGGATCGACTACATTAAAAACACCATAGCGCAGGTAGCTCCGAAATTTACTACCGGAAGGATGATGCAGGATTACCACGAAAGGTACTATAAACCTCAGCTGGCACGCGCAACCAGCATTAATAAAGAAAATTTCAAATGGGCAAAGGAAATGGCTGCATGGAAACAAAAAGTAAGCGCTGTTTGGGACTCAATTGAGATTAAGTATTCTGACACCAGCAACGGTATCAAAGACATCATGAAAGTGGGCCAGGAATACCCCTTTAAGGTTGAACTCGACTTAAAAGGCCTCTCGAGCAATGAAGTGGGACTCGAAATGGTAATTACCGAAAATGGCACAGAAGAACCACCACGCATTGTTGAAACATTTAATTTTGAGGTTGAAGAATGCAACGGTTCCTTATGCAGTTTTAAACTCAACTTTCATCCGGTGCATCCGGGGTCGTTCAACTACGGCCTCAGGTTATATCCTAAAAACGAAGGATTGCCGCATAAACAAGACTTTAACTACGTTAAATGGTTATAACAAACGGAAAGGTGCCTCACTCGAGGTACCTTTTTTTTGTCCGTTTTTCAATCTGAAATCTTTACTGAAAAAGATTTTACAATTTATTTGAATTTTATCCGAAAACAGATTTTATTTTTACATTCCTGTTCAAACTCTTACTTTTGTTTTTAAAAAAATCAGATGGAGATGAAAAAAAATCTTGGTGAAAAAATAAAACAGTTCCGCGAATTCAGACAAATTTCAAGAGAGGATCTGGCATTAAACGCCAATCTCGATATTAGTCAACTTGAAGAAATCGAGGAAAAAGGGGCATTCCCTTCACTGGGGCACCTCATTAAAATATCGAGGGCATTGGGAGTTCGCATTGGTACCTTCCTCGACGATCAGGACCAGGTGGGCCCCGTGATTGTGAAAGCCGGAGACGAGAAAAAAAGCCACAGCTTTTCAACAAAAGATGAATCGACCCGCGAACACCTGAACTTTTTCTCGCTGGCCCAGGATAAAGCAGGCAGGCACATGGAGCCTTTTATTGTTGAAATTGAACCTTCGAAAGAATCGGATTATAAACTCTCGACCCACGAGGGCGAAGAATTTATCTACGTGCTGGAAGGCAGCATTGAAATTAACTACGGGAAAGAATTGTACCGGATAAATAAAGGTGATACCATTTACCTCGATTCGGTTGTAGCACACAATGTACACGCAGCCGGAAAACAGCCGGCAAAAATTCTGGCAGTAGTTTACACACCGGTTTAATTTTCTTTTTTATCAACTATTCTGAACGAAAACTCATGCAACTACTTGATTATACGCTCGGCGACATTCTGGAAAAATGGGCTTTTGAAACTCCCGACAAGGAATTCATTGTTTATCCCGACAGGGACTTACGGTTTACCTACAAACAATTTAACGATCGGGTTGATGCTATGGCCAAAGGGCTGCTGTACATTGGCGTGAGGCCGGGCGACAAAGTTGGCATCTGGGCCAAAAATGTTCCCGACTGGACAACGGTGATGTTTGCAACCGCTAAAATTGGCGCTGTTCTGGTTACCATCAATACTAATTACAAGTTATCGGAACTGGAATATTTGCTGAAAGATGCCGACATAAACACCCTGTTTCTGATTGACGGGTTCCGCGACAGCGATTACGTGGAAATGATATTTAAACTGGTGCCCGAACTCAAAAATCAGCCCCGTGGCGAAATAAAAAGTTCCCGGTTTCCCGAACTTAAAAATGTGGTATTTATCGGTCAGCAAAAACACCGCGGAATGTTCAACACAAATGAATTGATTCTGCTGGGCAATCATGTTGACGACCTCGATTTGGAAACCATAAAAGAGTCGCTCAACTGCCACGATGTTATTAATATGCAATACACCTCGGGCACAACCGGCTTTCCCAAGGGAGTAATGCTTTCGCACCACAATATTATAAATAACGGTTATGCCACCGGCCAATGCCAAAAATTTACTTCAAACGAGCGTTTGCTGGTATGTGTTCCTATGTTTCACTGCTTTGGCAGTGTTTTGGGACTCTCCGCGATAATTACACACGGAGCCACCATGGTTTTCACCGAAGATTTTGATCCGGTTATGGTGCTGGCTTCAGTTCAAAAAGAAAAATGCACAGCTTTGCATGGCGTGCCAACCATGTTCATTGCCGAACTCAATCATCCCATGTTCGACATGTTCGATTTAAGTTCGCTGCGCACCGGGATTATGGCCGGGGCTCCCTGCCCCATCGAAACCATGAAGCAGGTAATGACAAAAATGAACATGAAGGATGTGATTATCGTTTACGGGCAAACCGAATCATCTCCGGGAATGACAGCAACCCGCACGCACAACTCGCCCGAAGTACGCTCAACTACCGTTGGTTTTGAATATCCCAATGTGGAAGTTAAAATTGTAAATCCTGAAACCGGCGAAGAATGCGGCATTGAAGAACAGGGCGAAATTTGCTGCCGGGGCTATAATGTAATGAAAGGTTATTACAAAAACGAAGAAGCCACAAAAAAAGCAATCGACAGCGAGGGATGGCTGCACTCGGGCGACTTGGCCGTAAAAACCAAAGACGGATTTTACCGGATTACCGGACGCATAAAAGACATGATTATTCGCGGTGGGGAAAACATTTACCCGCGCGAAATAGAAAACTTTCTTTACAACATGCCACAAATTGAAACAGTGGAAGTGGCAGGAATTCCCAGTCCAAAATATGGCGAAGAAGTGGCAGCTTTTATTAAAGTTAAAGAAGGCCAGTCGCTTTCAGAAGAAGATATTTTCGATTTTTGCCGCGGACAGATTGCAAGGTTTAAAACCCCAAAATACGTGTTTTTTGTGGATGAATTTCCGATGACCGCGAGTGGTAAAATTCAAAAATTCAAACTCGGCGAGCTGGGGGCAAAAATCTGCAAAGACAAAGGGATTGAAATAAAATAATCAACTTTACATACCAATGGTAAAATACAAAAGAATCCTGTTAAAACTTAGTGGCGAATCATTAATGGGGCCCCAAAAATACGGCATCGACGAAACACGCCTGAGTGAATACGCTGAACAAATTTCAGAAATAACGAAAATGGGTGTCCAAACCGGAATTGTAATTGGCGGTGGTAATATTTTCCGCGGATTGAGCGGCTCTGCCAAAGGATTCGACAGGGTAAAAGGCGACCAGATGGGCATGCTGGCTACTATTATTAACAGCCTGGCACTTAGCTCTGCACTGAAAAGTATTGGAGTTAAAGCACGTGTTCTTACTTCCATCAGAATGGAACCGGTTGGCGAGTACTACACAAAAGAAAAAGCCATTGAATCACTCGAAAAGGGCGAGGTTACAATTATAGCAGGCGGAACCGGAAATCCATATTTCACAACCGATACAGCCAGTGCTTTGCGTGCAATTGAAACCGAAGCTGAAATCATGTTTAAAGGCACCCGTGTTGACGGGGTCTATTCAGCCGATCCGGAAAAAGATGCGAATGCAACCCGTTTTGATGAAATTAGTTTTGATGAGGTTTATGCCAAAAACCTCAAAGTAATGGACCTCACTGCCACTGCTTTATGCAGGGAAAATAATCTGCCTGTTTTGGTATTCAATATGGATAAAAAAGGGAATCTTAAAAAGGTAATCAGCGGGGAACCAATTGGTACCATCGTGTACAAGTGACATTTTACTTGATTTTAAAGAATAAAAAAAATTCAAAAAATTTTCGGTTCTTTTATTTTTTTCTATATTTGCTAACAATCCACGGTTGGAAAATCAGTGCTTGACCAATGCAAGAAGAAGTAAATTTTGTTTTAGAAGAATGTAAAGAAAGAATGGATGCTGCAATTAAGCACCTGGAGAAGGAATTGGTGCACATCAGGGCAGGAAAAGCTTCACCTTCGATGCTTGATGGAATCATGGTTGAATATTACGGAACAATGACTCCACTCAACCAGGTATCAAATGTGAGCACACCCGATGCACGAACTGTTGCTATTCAACCCTGGGAGAAAAATTTAATTCCGGTCATTGAAAAAGCTATTCTGGCGGCCAATCTTGGTTTTAACCCTGACAACAACGGCGAAATTATCAGGATAAACATTCCGGCACTTACTGAAGAAAGAAGGAAACAACTTGTAAAACAAGTTAGCCAGGAGGGTGAAACGGCAAAAGTAAGTATCCGCACGGCACGTAAGGATGCCAAAGAGCAACTGAAAAAAATGCTGAAAGACGGTTTGTCGGAAGATTTGGAGAAAGATGCCGAGGAGGAAGTTCAACAAATTACCGATGAACACGGAAAGAAAGTAGATGCTTTAGTGGAAGCTAAAGAAAAAGATATTATGACTATTTAATTGTTTATAGTTTTCTGTTTTCTGAACATTGTTTAATTGTTTTCATGGCTTTGAGGCAGCTTATTGAAGCTGCCTTTTTTTTATGCCAAATTTTTCACCAAACCACATTACTTTTTCTTCTTCCGGAGAATAAAAAATACAACTGCCGCAATTACTATAACAGCAACAACAATAATTATTGCCGTATTACCTGAACCGGAAGCTTGCTCAGTTGCTGACGCTGACCCCAGGGGAATTGGATTCCCCTCTTCCATGTATGAACTATCCTGTACTCCCAAATTTTCAATGTAGCTGCCTTCATCCTGTGCCATCAGCCTGTAGGGGATGCTTAACAAAACACCAGTTAATGTTGCAATAACTTTTTTAATTTTTTCCATTGTCTCAAATAATTTCAGTTAAACTTTTCAATGTAATTTCTTGCTTTCAATATCATTTTTCAATGCCCGTGCATTCGGATACAAAGGATTTATTTCAAACAATTCTTTTAAAATATTCATCGATTTCTCATACTGCCCTTCATTATAATAATACTGGGCTTCCAACATAAAAAGCGGTTCATAAAAAGGGTGAATTGTTTTGCCTTCATTAAGGTATTTTTTAAACTCACTGCCATTACCGGCCAGCAAGTTCACCTTTGCAAGTTGTACATATAACCACACATTATCCGGATTATTTTGCAAAGAAGATTTAATTAATTCCTGCCCTTTAATAAAATCCCCTTTTTTAATCGCTTCAATTCCATAAAAATCATTTTTGTCAGCACGCTTCAATACCACAGCCAAAGGATTTCCCCTGTGATAAAATGTTTTAATAATTTCAGCAGTTTGCCACTTATCGTTTTTCAGCAAATGTGGGTGAATATAATTGATGCCGAAAACGGCATAATCCCAGTCTTTCGAACTCCGCTCCAAATAACGGGAATAATCAACTTCGATATTAGGGTATGCGCTGAAATAGTTCGTCAGGGTACAATTCATTACCACCTTAATATCATCGTTGCCTGCCAAATTAATCAAATAGTGTGCCGGTTCTTTTATGCCATGAAAATAGTAATCGTATTCATAATTGCTCCAGGCCTTTTTGTTGCCGCCTGATATTGAATTGAAATACACATAATCGGCCGGGAAAGTAGCCGCCTGGTGTTTAACAGGTAAAAAAGCCAAAACAATTAATATTGTAATTGACGGAATAACTAATTTTTTATTGGTGTCTGCCAACCATTGAACAAACTTCCAAATCCCAATAGCTGCCAGTATTCCTATAAATGGAAGTATAAACAACATTTGCCTTATTCCGCTGTACAGGTTTGAACCAATTGCAATAACGTAAACAACCGGGAAGACAAAAACAAAAAGTATAAAAATTGTATGAAAATGATTTTCACTACTATTATTTCTATCAATAAATTCACGGGTGACAAAAAACAAAGAAAGCAACAATCCGACCATTATAAATTCCGGAGTAGAAATGAGTAACCATTTGGGTAAATAGTACCAGGGTAATTGTGTACTCCAGGTAAGTTCTCCCTCAAAAATCTGCCGGATGTTCACACTGTAATGCTCCATTAGGGTCAGACTCTCCAGCGGATGAGAAAATACGTTTTGCAAGGCAAAGGGCCAAAACAGCAATCCGGCAAAATAGCCAATAAAAAGAATTACTGTTCCCTGGCCCATTAGCCTAACAAAAACGGGTTTAGTTGAAACACTATTTAGGTAAAAAGGCTTCCAAAATAAACAGGTGAAAATGCCCAGCGCCAGGTATCCAAACAGGATAAAACCACCTGCCCGCACCGAAACGGTAAAGGCGATGGCCAGGCCGAGGAAAACAGCAGTTCTCCAGCGGGGGCGTGGCATCTCTTTTAAAAACTGAATTATCATGAATACACCGGCCGTGTATCCTGTAGCAAAGGGAATGTCCTTCAGGTTTCCAAACGCCTGACCAAAAAGCCGGGGCATCAGTAGTAATGTGAGTACAGTTAAGGTAGCAACTTGATATGAGCCTGTTACTTCCCTGGCAAGCATTCCTGAAAACAATAGCAATAACCAGAAAAAGAGTGCACCGGTAAAATGCCTGGTCAGAAATTCATTTTCAATTCGGAACACCCTGTTTATCAATGCAGTAAAATTATCAACCGACTGCCCGTAATATTTGAGATTCGATTTTGGGGTGTCGAGGCATGAACGATCTTCACCCAACGTAAAATACCAGTTAACCACTTTCCTGGCGTGTGGGTGATGGAGCTGTTCGTCCACATTTACGGCAGCTTTTGGTGCTAAAAATGCCAGCAGAATAGCCGCAAAGGCCAGAATTAACACAAAACCCTTTTGTGCCGAAAATATGTGTAACCCTTTATTCATAAACCTCCTGAACAAGATAAAGTGGGCGTCCCTGCACTTCTTTAAAAATGCGGTAAACATA
Organism: Tangfeifania sp.; assembly: GCF_055108615.1. Classification (NCBI taxonomy): domain Bacteria; kingdom Pseudomonadati; phylum Bacteroidota; class Bacteroidia; order Marinilabiliales; family Prolixibacteraceae; genus Tangfeifania; species Tangfeifania sp. The sequence goes on from NZ_JBSQIC010000057.1 coordinate 17,008, forward strand.
TTCGCCAATTAACCCCAGAAAAGTAAGTTGTACCGAACCAAAAAAGCTGATGGCCAAAAACATGGAAGACCATCCAATAGGTGCAAAACCCAAAAATTTTGATACGAAAGTGTAAATTATTGCCCCCAGAAAAATAAATACGCCGAGAATTCCGAGATACAAACAGGCTTTTATTGGCCATTTGGAAAAAGAGTAAATGGCATCGGCGGCCAGCGAAAACAATTTTTCCCGGCTCATTTTAGCCTCACCCACCAGCCGATCAGGCCGATCGTATAACACAAACTCATGTTTAAAACCTATAAAGTTGCGTATCCCTGGCAGGTAACGGTTGTGCTCGGTAAACTGAAGTATTGCCTTATGCGCCTTTTTATTTATAATACAAAAATTACCTGTTTTTGCAACCTGCTGTTCTTCTGACATTTTATCAAAAATCCGGTGAAAAATATTGATGTAAAGTTTTTTTGAGTATTTCTCGTTGCGCGATTCACGCACAGCAGTAACAATATCGGCACCGGTAGTTTTCATTTTATTTAATAGCACCGGGATCAGTTCTGGCGGATCCTGAAAATCGCCATCCATAATTATAGTGTTGTCGCCCCGGGCATATTCCAAACCAGCTGTTAATGCCGCCTGTAACCCAAAATTCCGTGAGAGTGAAATAATTTTCAGTTCTTCTCTTTGTTCCCTGATTTCAATAAGCTTTTGCAAAGTTGAATCTGTGCTTCCGTCATTTACACAAACGACTTCAAAATTCTCGTTTGTTTGCTCCAGTGATTGAAAAACTTCATCGAGCAACCGCTCAACAAGTTGTTCTTCATTCAATAATGGGATAACGACAGATATCATAACTTGCGGTTTTAAATTTTAATTTTTTCTCCGGGCACCGGCACAGGAAAATCCATTTCCACCGGTCCCATTTCATAATTATCAGGCCCCAGCCGATCGTTTGATTGGATCATTTCTTCCCACGTAATTTTTTGCCCGGTATAAGCAGCGGTACGCCCCATAATTGCTGTCAGGGAAGATTCAGCCATCCGCCGGGATTCAACAACAGGTTCATTCATTCTGATAGCTGTTACCAGATGAATGTGTTCCTGCACATAAGGCGAAACTTTAACAACTCCGACAGATGTACCATCATTATTTTCAGGATATTGATACTGCCATTTGATTGTACCATCCGGATTAAATATCGTGTTTTTGCAATTTGTAAAACCTTCTGTCCCCGTAATAAGTTCGCCAAGCGAATTGGCACATCCATCAATTTCGCGCGACATGCTGTGTGACGACACTCCGTTTCCAAAATCGAAATCAACACTGAAAAAGTCATATTGATCACCCGTCATGCGATGAACGCGTCCTCCAAATCCCATTGCCCTTTCAGGGTGGCGGCCCAAAAACCAGTTCACCACATCAATATTATGAATATGCGTATCGAGAAAATGGTCGCCACTCAACCAGCAAAAATTATTCCAGTTACGGATCATATATTCCATGTCGCTCCAGTTCTCATGTCGTGTTCGAAACCAGCTGTGCGGCCTCAGCCACCATGCCTTTGCCGAAGTAATTCCGCCAATCGCACCCGCGGCCACTTTTCGGTAGGTTTCCAGGTAATCGCGCTGATGCCTGCGCTGGGTTCCCGTAATAACAGTCAATCCCTTTTCAACAGCTTTTTCTGATGTTGCAATAACCTGGTGAACACCAAACGGGTCAACAGCAGCAGGTTTCTCCATAAAGACATGTTTGCCAGCTTCAATGGCGGCTTCAAAATGAAGTGGCCTGAAGTGTGGAGGTGTGGCAAGAATTACCACATCCAAATCAACTTCGAGCAATTTCCTGAAAGCATCAAAACCACTAAAACAATTATTATCAGACACCTGAATATGATGCTTTCGTAATTTATTCCGACACTCCTGTAATTTGTCCTCAAAAATATCTGCTAAAGAAACAAGTTCCAAATCGTTCCCGGCTGAAAGAAAATTTAGTACAGCACCGGTTCCCCTGTTTCCACACCCAATTAAACCGGCACGCAAACGTTGCCCGTCAGGTGCTTTTTCATGGAGTGGCGGAAATTGGTAGTCAACTTTATTAGATTTACTGCAAGAGCTAACTGCACTTAATCCGGCAAAACCTGCCGCTCCCAAAAGTGCTGATTTACCCAAAAATCCCCGTCGCGAAATTCTATTGTTCTCCATTGCAGCTATAATCTAAAATACAAGTATAACCCGCTGTACTTAGTATATGCTTAACGAACAACCAAAAAACCAATTAGCAACTGATTAATTTTACATTAACAACATATATAAAATATTGATTTAATGCACTATAAAAAATATTCAATAATTACTATTATTTTGAATAATTGCACAGAAAATCATTTTCATTAATGAAAATTACAAAAAAATTAAGTAGGTTTGAAAATTAATAATGAATAAATCATTTGATGTATTTCAGAATTAAATACCTGCTTTGGTTGTTTGTTGTCAGCTTTTTATCATTCAGTCCAAAAGCTGATGCAAGGGAATTTACCGAGACCTCTTTTCTTATTGCCGAAATAAACGCTTCGAATGTAAACAACCAACAATTTTGGAATTTTATTCATTCCAATAATCAAACCGGCATTGAAACAGGATTAACGAAAAAAAATAATGAAGTTATTATCCGCGGGAGTACCCAAAAGTTTGACATTATTCTGGACCAGATTTACTCAATGGCTGCCAATGATTCGTCAAAGCTGATTCCGGTTTTCCTCCATTATGACGGAGACTCACAATTGCTCGACTCAATTATCCAGCAGTCGGCGGTAGCAGATTATATTTTTCATTTGCCGCGCGGCGAAGCCTGGCCTTCACTCGAATACTTGATTCAGGCCAATCGCCGGGTACTCTTTTTCGTTTCCGGTAAAATTGAGAATCAAAGCCGGATACTTCACAATACTGAAAATTACGCCTTGAAAATTTCAGCCGGAAATTTCATCGGTTCCAGTTCCTACAATATCCGGAACAACGAAATAAACCATGAGCTTTTTATTGTTGATGAATTCCAGGAGCTGCCAACACAAACTCCCCCGAGCAGTCAAAGCCGTAACCTGGTTCCAGATTACATCAACTTTCTGCTCGAAAACTGGACAAAATTCGGGAAACGCCCCAATTTTATTTTTGTGGGTGAAGACATTTTTAACTTCGACTTTATCATTTCGCAATTAGCGTCTTTCGTTTGGGTAAACGGCACTGTTCAGGTAGCAGGAAAAATTATGGACAAAGTCTATTGGCGTAGCCCCGACGTTGCCGTTACCGGTGGTCGCTTCAGTTTCCCGTTCAGGGGTGGAGAAGAAATTTCAATTTCTCCTTTTGCTCCCGGCTACGAAATGTCGCCCCAAAATATTATTGTAACCAGCGAAATGGAAATACCTGAAAATTACACCATTACAGCAACGCCACTTCAGCTTGGCGATGGCCTGGTAAGCGGTTTTCGTTTTGATGGTGTAATCAGAGATACCATAAACCCGGAAACCACTTTCACTGGCGAAAACTATACTTTCACCCAGGATATTGGACGCGGAACCGTACTCAAACTTCATGAAAATGCAAGCGTGAACCTTGGCCCCCCTGAAAATTACGGGTTGCGTAACAGTAGCTTTACTGTTGGTTGTTATGTAAAATTTAATGAAATTCTGGATTACGGCGACAATGCCATTCTTGGAAATTACGAAAGTGAATACCGGCGGGGGCTGCATCTTATTTTACGATCCGGAAATCCCTACTTCGGGCTGTGGGCCAACGATTTTATTGCTGATGTAAAACTAAAACCAAACATTTGGTACCATCTGGCATGGCGCTACATTATTGAAACCGGCGAGCAGGCCATCTTTCTGAACGGGAGAAATATTGGAAGTTCCACCGGGCATCCGCCTTTTTCAGGCACGGGTGATATCCATCTTGGCAGCGCGCTTTCGCAAGGTGCCAGCCTGCGCGGTTACATCGATAATTTATACTTTTGGGACAGGCCGCTTGGTTCAGAAGAAATCAACCGGCTGGCGCTCGACGAGTTAATTTTAATTCAGGATGAAAATTCACAATCAGGTTTTCTTCAGTCAGATAAGCAGCTTTTCATTTTTATATTCGCCGGACTGGTTCTTTTAGTTATCGTTTTTATGCTGATTTTCAGAAAATCAAGAACCAACAAGCACCATTCATCAACACTTCTTCCGGATAAAAACGATCCCAACCAGATTAATCTTTTTGGCAGTTTCAAGGCAATTGATAAAGAAGGAAACGATATCACCCGGCTATTTACTTCGAAAATAAAAGAGCTGTTTCTGGTTATACTTTTTGGCACATTGAAAAACCAAAACGGCGCTTCTGTTTCTGAAATTAACGAGCAACTGTGGCCGGGTTTGCCGGCAAAGAAAGTCACCAATAACCGGGCGGTTACATTGAACAAACTGCGAAAAATACTGGCAAAAATGGACGGAGCCAAAATAGTTTCATCCAACGGATTTTTAATTTTGGGAACGACTGAACCTTTCTTCTGCGACTATGAAAAAGCGTTCAAACTTTGCCAAACCACAGCAGGAATGGACAAGCAACAACTTGAAACTTTTTTTATGCTGGTGAAAAAAGGACGTTTCCTGAAAGGCACCAACTGGCCCTGGCTCGATGAGATACGTGGATTTACCGGTAACCAGGTAATTGACAACCTGTTAAAACTGGCAGCTGTTTACAAAAAAGAGAATAAACCGGAACTTATTGATGCCATTGCCCGGCGAATCCTGGAATACGATGAACTGAATGAGGAAGCCACTTACCTGCAAATATGGATCTTTCAGCAGAATAAAAACAGCCACCTTGCAAAATTTCATTTCGGATCATTCTGCACAAAATACCATGAAACGCTTGGCGAAAAGTATCCGATGGATTTTCAGCAATTTATCCGGCATTTTCAGAACCAGTTTAATCAGACCTGATTCCGGAACTATTCAATAAAACTTGAAATTTATTAGCATCTGCCAACCTTGAATTGTATATTTATACTGCAAAAATTTTATGAATCAACAAATGGAACCGGAATTTGAATCAGTAGTTTTTGACCTGGACGGGGTTATTACCAAAACGGCAAAAACACACTCGGCAGCATGGAAAAAAATGTTCGACAACTACCTCAAAATGAGGAAAATAAAATACGACGAGCCGTTTAACGAATTTACACAGAAAGATTACCTGAAATATGTTGACGGCAAACCCCGCTACGACGGAGTAGCCTCATTTCTTAAGTCCCGCGACATTGACATTCCGTGGGGAAGCCCGGAGGATGATGCCGGAAAAGAAACGGTTTGCGGGCTGGGAAACCAGAAAAATGAAACGTTCATGGAAGTGCTGAAAAATGAAGGCGCTGAAACTTACCCGTCAACAGTTGAGTTGATTGAAGAACTTTTCCGGGCAGGAATTAAACTGGGCGTGGCATCATCGAGCAAAAACTGCAAAGCTGTGCTGGAAGCTGTTGGTCTTGAAAAATATTTTGGTGCCCGTGTTGATGGAGTTGTTTCTGCAGAGCTTGGGTTAAACGGGAAACCGGAACCCGATATTTTTACCAAAGCCTGCGAAATACTGGGAAGCACACCCGAAAATTCAATTATTGTTGAAGATGCTGTTTCCGGTGTTCAGGCCGGGGCAAAAGGGAATTTTGGTTTGACGCTGGGAATTGCCCGCGAAGATAATACGGAAGAACTACGCAAAAACGGCGCTGATGCAGTGGTTGAAGATTTGGAAGAAATTCATGGCCTGACAGGATTAAACAATCTATTCAAAGAAAATCAGTAGCCCCCAATTTCATCAATTGATTGACGCAGAAAACCGCGGGTGTAATAATCATCATCCACAATCTCGCCATTCCACACTACAATATCGAGATCCATTGTGCGCGGCCCGAATTTTGGCTCTTTTCGGTTGCGACCCAACTGATCTTCAATCTCTTTTAACAGAAATTTTAAGTCCTTTTTACTTCGTGAAGTTCTGATTTTTACAACACCGTTAGTGAAATCAGGTTGATTTTCAATGCCTATGGGTTTTGTTTTAAGCAGTGACGAAACCTTTAAAATTTCCACCTCTCCTCCCAAAATTTCGAGCATTTTGGAAATGTTGGTTTCGGCATTGATATTTGAGCCGATGCTGATTATTGAGGTGTTCATTACCGACTGCTTTCCATTTCTACTGCTACCGACTCTGCAAAACGCAGCGCGTGCGGTTTATCTACTTCTACCCTGGCCCGTTTCACTTTTTCATCTTCCATAATGAGGCCGAGGATTTTCTGGGTCAGTACTTCGAGCAGCTTGAATCGCCCTTCCTGAACCAACTTAATCACCCTTTTGGTAGTGGTTTTATAATCGAGAATGTCCACCGGTTCATCGGCTTCCATTACTTTTTTTGAAATTTCAGTCTCTATTTCAAAATTGATGATCACATCCTGCTTGTTTACCAACTCATCAGGATTGAAGCCGATGTAGGTTCGCAGCAGCAGGTTTTTGACTTTTATTTTTGCCATATTCAATTCATTAAGCGTTTTGCCCCAAATTTTCACCACCGTCGGCAAACAAAAGTTGCCCGGTCAGGTGGTCATTTCCCAGAATATAATCGATACTTTTAAGAATAGGTTCCAAACCTCCCGGCTTTTTCATGGGGATGTTTTTGGCCAGATTCCAAAGGTACTCCTCATCTTTGTCCCCGGGTGGCAGCGTAACTCCCGGCGCAATGGCATTCACCCTTATTTCGGGTGCAAACTCCAGTGCAGCCATTTTGGTCAATTCCCACAATCCTTTTTTAGAAAGCGAATAAGCTGCAAAATTCGATTTGTTGGTGGTAATACGTGTATCCACAAAATTGATGATGTTTCCTGTTTTGCAGTATTTTGCAAAATCGCGAATTAACAGAAACGGCGCTTTGAGGTTCACATTTAATTGACTATTAAAAAGTTCGGGGTTTGTTTCCGAAATGTATCCCGGATTAAAAACCGAGGCATTATTAAAATTTGCCAAATTTTTCAACAATTTGCGGAATCATCTTTTCAACCTGTTGTTCATCAGACAGGTTTGACTGAACTGTTTCAAAATTTTGTCCCGGAAGTTTCTTGTTCAGGTTATCTTTTAGCTCCTGAGCAGGTTTTTCTGAAGAATTAAAATGAATTACCACACTCCATCCTTTTCCTGCAAGGTGTTCAGCAATTGCTTTTCCCACACGTTTTGAAGCACCGGTTATTAAGGCTGTTTTATTCATTCAAAATACGTTTTGATAAAAATAT
>NZ_JBSQIC010000058.1:0-23548 GCF_055108615.1 Tangfeifania sp.
GCGGTGACGATCCCGAGTACTCGGGAAACTCGCGACCTCCGGCAGCTTTTTATTATAACAAAAAAGCAGCCCGTTCAAGCTGCTTTTTTGCGGTGACGACGAGACTCGAACTCGCGACCCTCGGCGTGACAGGCCGATATTCTAACCAACTGAACTACGCCACCATTTTTGTTACAATTCTTTTTAGAACTCCCTTTTTTAAGCAGTTCGCTTTTGAAAAGGTGATGCAAATATATACTTTCTTTTTTTTCCTGCAATACAAAAAAATAATATTTTCAATTAAAGTTTTTCGTGTCTGTAAATCAGTAAGTTGAGATGAAATTATTTTTTTATTTGAATTAGATTTTGGTGAGCAAGTTGTGGTTCTCCTTCCCACCGGTAGGCGGTTAAAACTTTACTTCCTGTAATACATGAATCTACACAGCAAATATTGGGCGTAATAATATGTGGTCCGTTGAAACGGCAGTAATGACCGAAAAAAACAATTGGAGCTTCTGGTGGATAGGGTAAAGTTTCAGGCATAATCTGTTCTGGGATTGTATAGCCAGGAAGTTGGAATTTGCTTTCGAATGAAAGTTCTTCAAACGTTTTTCCTTTCGGGTTCTCCCACCACCTGATGCGGAACGAACGCGGTGAAACCCCTTTGTTGTTTTGAATCCTTAAATCGGCAGGTAGTTTAAACTGCAGGCCTTTGGTAATCAGCCAAATGTTTTTTGTGAGTTCAGCATCGGGGTTTTTATAAATTTTCCGGAATACATCTTTTTTAATTTTTCCCTGCGGGATATTGCTTTTCAAATAGTCAACAGCAGTATCCGACCAGCAGGCATGAATTACACGAATTCCGTCCAACTCAATAAAAAAAGGAAGGGTACGCATCCAGTTACGGTGGCTTTTCCACTCTTCTTTTTTGCCTGAAAAAGCCTTCATGGTTTTCAATACCGACATGAAATTTTTCATGGGAGGTGTTACCAGAAGGTTTCCTTTTTCATCTTTTATGTCGGCAATTATCGCGTTTATTTCATGGTTTCCCAAAACAGCCATCGCATTTCCGTTTTCCACCATAGTGCGGATAAGACGGATTGTTTTTCTGATTTGCGGCCCGCGGTTAATAAAATCGCCGGTGAAAATTACTTTTCGTTCCGGGTGTGAATAGCTGCCATCCGTTTTTTTGTATCCCAGTTCCTTTAGCAGGTTTTTGAGTGACTGGGCATATCCGTGTACATCTCCTATTATATCGTACATATTGAAAACAAATATCCCCTAAAATAAAAAATAGCCACCAGAAAAGGCAGCTATTTTTTATTTTATTTCAATTTATATTCTACCAGAAATAAGCGTAAAACAACACTATAATAACAATTATCACTATAGAGTTAAAGATATCCCAGTTATTGTACGACAATCTTGTTTCGGCAGTTTGTTCGGCCGAAGCAGACCGGATGGTAAGTCCCTGGATAAGCGATGGATCTTTCTTTTTCGTGAAATAACTGATAACTACCATTGAAATAATTACCAGGAAGAAAAGGTAAATTTCGTAATGCAACCAGTTGTGCTGGAGGAAAATCAGGTAGATGAGCGAATCTTCGGAAATTGAACCTGAAAAGATATTCAGACCGAGGCGTGTCATTCCCAGTGTGAAGCCGATTATTAATCCCCAGATACCGGCCGCAGGTGTTGTTCTTTTCGAAACGACGCCCAGCAGGAAAACCGCTGCGATTCCCGGGGCCAGCAATGACTGTACATCCTGCAGGTACTCGTAGAGCACTTTTCCGAGGCCGCGCATAACCGGAATCCAGGCAATGCCCAGCAGCACCACAACCACGGTGGCAATGCGCCCTACAATAACGTAGTGCCTTTCATTCTTATTGGGTTTGTATTTTTGGTAGAAATCAACGGTAAACAGCATGGCCGATGAGTTAAACAACGAAGCCAGCGAACTCATCAGCGCTGCCAGAATTCCCCCGATTACAATTCCTTTGAACCCGATGGGCAGCAATTCCTTTACCATTGTAGAAAATGCCGCGTCGTTGTTTTCAAGCACGAACAAACCTTTTTGCTGAAGCCCGTAAGCAATCATTCCCGGAATCAGAAAAATGAATACAGGAGTTAATTTCAAATAGGCACCAAAAATAGTACCGCGGCGTGCCTGTTTCATATCGCGGCCCGAAAGTACGCGCTGAACAATAAACTGGTCGGTACACCAGTACCAGAACCCGATAATTGCAGAGCCGAGAATTACGCCGGTCCAGGGGAATTCCGGGTCGTTATGCGATCGGATGAGGTTGGCCATACTATCTTTAGTGGAATGATAGACCACCTCGCCTGCATCGTTCAGGTATGTAACATCGGTAGATCTAACTATTTCCATCATTTCACCCCAACCGCCAATTTTATGGAGGCCAAGTACCAAAACTGCAATTGACCCGATGAGCAAAATGGGTGTTTGCAGTACCGAAGTGTAAAGCACTGCTTTCATGCCGCCAAATGTTGTGTAAAGCCCTGTGAGTACGACCAGCCCTATGGCGCTAATCCAGAAAAAGTCAATATTGTAACCGAAGGCCGTGATGTATTCAATATCGAAAACATCTTTAAAAACAACGCCGCCGGCATAAACTGTTACGGCTACTTTTGTCAGTACATAGCTAACCAGCGAAATAAAGGAAAGAAAAGAACGGGCTTGCGGGTTGTAGCGCCGCTCCAGGAACTCGGGCATGGTAAATACTTTGCTTCGTGCATAAAAGGGTACAAATAACCATCCGAGCAACAAAATCATCCAGCCGTGCATTTCCCAGTGTGCCATTGCCATTCCGCTTTCGGCACCTGCACCCGCAAGTCCAACAAGGTGTTCAGAACCAATATTTGAAGCAAATATGGATGCCCCAATGGCAATCCATGTGGCATCACGTCCTGCCAGAAAATAGTCGGTTGTGTTTTTGTCTTTCTTTTTCAGGGCATAAAAAACAACTCCAATCAGCCCAATCACAAATAATCCCAGCACAATCCAGTCAAGTGTTGCCATCGTTTTTTCTTTTTTAGTTTAAAATCAGTTTTGTTGAAAATAAAATCAGTATTTAATTATTCGCTCCAGCTCTTTTTCAATTTTATCTGCTTTTACTTTATAATAGTATGCTCCTTTTTTCGATTCAGTAGAGTTTTTGTGGTCCATGCGTTCCAACACATTGAGTGAAAGCATTTTTTTTCTGAAGTTGCCGGGATCAAATTCGCGCTGATAAATGGCTTCGTAAAGTTTCCGAAGCTGCAGCAGGGTGAATTTACTGGGGAGCAACTCGCTTCCTACCAGGCTGGTGCCTGCTTTTTGCTGCAGCTTTTTCAATGCCTGGCGAACCATCTCGTCATGGTCGAATATCAAGTTGGGTAATTCGTTAATGGGCCACCATTTTGCACCAAATTCATCGGCTTTACTTTTTTTGTAACGGTCGATTCGTATCAATGCAAAATAGGCAATGCTGATTACCCGCTCGTAAATTTCGCGTTCAGGTTCAGAAAAAGTGGCTACCTGTTCCAGGAAAATATCATCGAGGCCGGTTGTTTGCTGCAAAACACGGCAGGCTGCCTCGTCTGACGATTCATTTTCGCGCACAAACCCACCCATTAACGACCATGAACCTTTCACAGGCTCGAAGGCACGCGGGTAAAGTAATAACTTAATTTCTCCTGCCTCGTAGCCGAACACAACGCAGTCAACGGCTACTAAAAATTTTGTTTGTTGTTTGTAGTAATTCATTATTTGTGAAATCAGATTGTAAAATTAAAAAAGTGTTTTTTACTATTTATTATTTTTTGGCGCATTTTTTTAAAACATGTTCCATAACAGGATTTTTAAGCAAATGATAATTTGAATCCCCGGGCAAAAAAAATGAAAAAAGGTCAGCCTTTTAAATCTATGGCTAACCTTTTTCCACTCTGTGGGTTTAACTTAGTCCGAATCCCTGAGCCCTTTTGCAGTCCTGTCTTCCAGTGGAGGAGTAGATGTCATCAGGTGTTTGTTTTCTTTGGTGAGTTTCAGTACTTCTTCCCAGTCAACTCCCTGCATGTTGGGATCGTAAAAGAAATCGCGGTGACGGTGCCAGGTGTCCATGAATATTTGTTTCCATTCTTCTTTGGGAATTAATTCCATTTCAAGGACATCGGTTGGAATGAGATTTTCAATTTTTTGCCCTGGTGCAGGCTGAATAATACAATATTTCCCCTGGTTTAAAACGATTAACGATTTTCCGTCGGCGGTGGCAACAACCCGGCTCACGTTGCCTATAATTTCTTTTTCCTCGCTGTTCTGCAGTTAAAGTTCGTATTCGCCGGATTTATCGCTCCAGTAAGCAATGGTTTTTCCGTCGGGCGACCAGGCGGGACTTTGGTCGAACGCACCGCTCGATTGCGTCATGTTCAGTGTAAAACCCTTTTTACCCGGCACGTTGAACAATTCTCCACGCGCTTAGAAAACGACTCGTTTCCCGCCCGGGGATGCCGTCATGTTTGAAATATTTCGGCTAACGTTTTTGGTTTGCGGCATTTCGGTCGATAAATCGCTGATAACGTTTACTTCTACTTTTTGAGGTTCCAGTGTTTGTAAATCCATCAGGTAGAGGTCGCCGCCCATTTCAAAAACAATGTCACCGGGTCCGGCAGTCATAAACGAGATATCAAAATTTTTGAAAAAAGTTACTTGTTTTATTTCGCCCGAACCTGTGTTGTATTCCCAAACATTCAGCCGCATATTTTTACCGCGGTCGGACAAAAAGTAAATGTTGTTTCCTGCCCATGTTGGTTGGCCGTCGTTCGATTTGTTTTCGGTAATCAGTTCGGTGGTTTGCGATTCAAAATCATAAACAATGATGTCGGAGGTGAGGCCACCGCGGTATCTTTTAAACGGGTAGTTTTCGGTAATTTTTGTAATGTAGGCCATTTTATTTCCGTCGGGCGAAAAGCTGGCCAGTTCCCCGTAAGGGATGGGAAGCTTTTCAGAAAAACCGCCGTTTTTATTTACCCTAAATAACTGGTACAGTCTTGAAATCCCGTTTTCGCGATTCGATGCAAAAAGGAGCTTTTCCCCATCGGGATGCCAGTCCACCATCTTGTCGGGGAAGGCGTTGTAGGTAATTCGTTTGGGCACACCGCCGGTTACCGGAATCAAAAAAACATCAGAGTTGCTGTTGTAGCTGGCTGTGTAGGCAATGTGCCTGCCATCGGGTGAAAACCGTGGCCACGATTCCTCGCCCGGTGAACTGGTAACCTGGTAAGCTGTTTCCCCGGTTTTGTCAACCAGCCAAACATCGCCCCCGTAAACAAATGTAATTTGCGAACCGGAAACATCCATATAGCGCTGTGGGTAATAAATAACAGCGTGAAAAGTAAAATCAGGTTTTTCGTATTATGTAGAATTAAAAATTGTAAGCTCGCTCGAATAGTTAAGTAAAAATAAAATAATTGGTTAACAAATAGTATTTGTAAAAATTTGGAATTCATAATTACGAAAAACAGTAGCGACTTTTTTTGTAATCGGAGGAACTATTTGAGATATTCCATTACATTTGAAAAAATAAAACCATTACAATGAAAGATTTAAAACGTTACTTTAATCTGAATGCCGAGCCCAAAGATGTGTACAACGCCCTCACCAACAAAAAGATGCTCGAAATATGGACAGGCGAAGATGCCGTGATGGAGCCGGTTCCCGGCACTGAATTTTCGCTGTGGAGCGGAAGTATTTCCGGGATAAACCTCGAATTTGAGGCGGACAAAAAAATCGTTCAGCAATGGTTTTTCGGCGAGCAGGAAGAGGATTCAATCGTTACCGTTAAACTGCACCCCGATAAAAAAGGCACAAGCGTGGAGCTGCACCACACCAATATTCCTGACGAAGCATTTAAAAATATTTCAGAAGGCTGGGAAGAAGATTTTTTCGTGGCGCTGAAGGAGCTGTTTATTTGATTAAAATAAAATAATATGCGAAATTTTTTACTAATTATACTGTTATTGAGCATTTTATCAGGTTGTGGCCCAGATGCTGAAAAAAAAGGGCGTAACATTGATTCAACTCCTGAAACAGGTGTTGAGATTCTGAAAAAGATAAAACGCGAAGGGAAGTTGAGGGCGCTGACTACCTACAGCGGAACCAGCTATTTTTTATACCGCGGCCAGCCCATGGGTTTTGAATATGAATTATTGAAACGTTTTGCTGATCACCTTGGCGTAGAGCTGGAAATAGTTGTTTCTCAAAATATTGACAGCTTGCTGAACAACCTAAACAGTGGCGAAATTGACCTGGTGGCGCACGGAATAACCATTACCACCGACCGCAAAGAGAAAGTGAATTTTACCGATTACCTCTATCTTACCCACCAGGTGCTGGTGCAACGCAAACCCGAAAACTGGCGCCGCATGAGTTGGAGCGCTGTTGAAAAAGAACTGGTGCACGATGCCATTGAACTGATTGGCGACACGGTTTCTGTGCGCGAGAATTCTTCCTATTTCAGGCGTTTGAAAAACTTGTCACGCGAAATTGGTGGCGAAATCCACATCGATACACTGCCCGGAAACCTTTCAACCGACCGGATTATAAAAATGGTAGTGGATGGCGACATTAAATATACTGTTGCCGACGATAATATTGCAAGCATCAATGCTTCGTATTATCATATTCTCGACATCGATGTGCCCATCAGTTTCTCGCAGCGTGTGGCATGGGCCGTGGCGCCCGGTTCAAATGAGCTGCTGGATGAAATAAACAGTTGGCTGGGTGAGATGAAAGATGAAGTGGATTATTATGTCATCTACAACAAATATTTTAAAAACCGACGAAATTTCAGGCAACGGGTACAAAGTGATTTCTACAGCCTGACCAATAACAGCATCAGCGAATATGACGAGCTGATAAAGGAATATTCCGATTCAATTGGCTGGGACTGGCGGCTGGTGGCTTCGCAAATTTACCAGGAATCACGGTTCGAACCGCGTGCCAGTTCATGGGCAGGAGCCGGCGGACTGATGCAAATTATGCCTGCTATGGCAGAGGATTTGGGTGTGAGCAACCGTTCCAATCCGGAACAAAATATCAGGGGAGGCACAAAATTTTTAGAGCGGTTATGGAATAATTTTGAAGAGGTGGAAGATTCGGTTCAGCGAATAAAATTTACACTGGCTTCCTATAACTGCGGGTACTACCATGTGCTTGATGCCCGCAAACTGGCCGAAATGAACAACCTCGATCCCAACCGCTGGGACGACAACGTGGAAGAAATGATCCTGGAACTGAGCTATCCAGACAACTACAATTTGCCTGAAATAAAATACGGATATGTGCGGGGAATCGAGCCTTACACGTACGTTGAACAAATTTTTGAACGCTTCGACCACTACCGGCAGTTTATTGAAAGTTGAATTTATTGAAAGAACTTCTTTTATTGGCACGATTTTAGTAATTTTGCATTTCAGTTCTTTGGCAAATTTGCCTTTTATAACTACCGGGGCTGACTGGTTTTGACAGCGGGTAGAAGAGGCAAGTAAGCATGCCGGGTTTTGGTTGTTGACCCGTAAAAAATAACAGTCACAATTTTAATTGGCGAAAATAATTACGCTCTTGCTGCGTAACCGAATCACAGTAGGTTAACGCTTAATCCCGATACAAGGTGTTGGGACAAGACATCGCCCGGGTGCCCTCGCTTCGAGGCTTCCCGAACCGGCGGTGCAGAAAAAATCGAAGCTAACCGGAACGGAGTCCCGACGTTCTGGTGAAATTAAAGGGAATAAGGTTTCGGTTGGTGGCCCTAATCCTGCCGAAACCCGAAAATTAAGTTAGGGCTAAGCATGTAGAAAGCTTGTTGCTTCCTCGTTTGGACGCGGGTTCGACTCCCGCCAGCTCCACATTTTAGTTTGATTATCAATGTTTTATATGCATGTTAGGAAATATTTAGGAAATAATCTGGATTTTACCTGTTTTTCGACAAAATATTAATAATTAAATTTGTGGTGTTATTCGTTGCCAGAATAACATTTAAACGTTAAAAAAGGGTTGCAGTCGTGCAGCCCTTTTTTGTCAAATTTGATAGACTTGTTGTTATTGCATGATTATCAGCTCGTTGGATGCTTTTTAATCAAATTGAATAATAGAAATTTTTGATGCATTGATACTAAAACAGGTGCAATTTCCACACAATAGACTGTGATTGGACTGTCTGTAATTGTTGACTGCATTGCCCTACATGAGTTTTAAAAGTGTTTTATACTTTTATTTAGCAGCATGAAAAATACATATTCTGATTGGGACTAATTGCTATTCTTGAAAATATCTGCTGTTAACGTGGTTTCCTGTTAATCTGTTCCCTAATCCTCTCCAAGCATTTATATTTTTGGTTTCTCGCACTTGCTGCCGTTGAATACCCCATAAGGGATGCCACAGTTTCCCAGGGATGGTTTTCAAAATAGTATAATTCAAGTAATTCTTTGCACGGATCGCCGAGGGATTCAATTGCTTTGCTTACCAATTCATACAGATCGGGTTCTTCCTCATAGTAATCAACTGAGATGCTAACTGATGTATATTTTTCAATATCAGCAAATTCATTTTCTTTCTTTCTTTTCCTGAGTTGTTCAAACCATAAGTTACGACTTATTGAATAAACGTAGGTTCCCAGTTTACATCCGCTAAGGTCAAGTTTACCCCATGTAAACTTATCCATTAGAATAACCAGGGCATCCTGAAATATATCTTTGGCATCCTCAATGGAACCATTATTCGTTAAAATCATGAAGGCAACCTTTGAAAATTCGTTTTCATAAAATTCATAGATAATATTTTTGTCATCTTTCCATAGCCCGGCAAGAATACGTCTGTTTTCTGAATAATAATCCTCTACTTTTCTAAACCGAATTTCAGGATATGCCTTCGGACGTTCTTTTTGTTCAGTAACAATATTTAATGTTGATACTTCTTTTTCTGCCTGCAACAAATTATCCAGGGGAAGTTTATCAAAAACCCAACTGGCAATTGGTGTTAACAGGTTGTAATACTTTTTCCTGAAATAAATATGAATAGACTTACGCAGGTTGTTTTCCGGGTTTTCAGGATATAATTCCGGGGTTTCAATCCATTTATGAAAATCTTCTTCGGCTTGAATCCATTGGGTTGGCTCAGTACTCATCTTGATTTTTTTACAGTGTTGTTCAAAAGTATCAAAAAAAACGAGTTCGGCAGGGTGACATTTTACAGATTTTGACATTAACCTGTAAATACTAATACTAAAAGAAATGAAAAAAATAATCCATTATGCGCTTATCCTCGATAAAAGTGGTTCAATGAAACGCATAGAAGAAGAAGTTGTTTCAAGTTTCATTGAGCAGATTGAAGGGATAAAAAAACTCAAAAAAAGTAATCCTGATTCGGAAATTAAGTTCACATTATGTACCTTCAACGATATTTTCCTTATAAGTGTCATTATACTTAGCAGTTGTAATGAAGATTCAACTCCTTACAGTGGTGTTTACGTATCAAATAATGCTGACATTTATGCAATTGTTATTGATTCAAGTTTGTGTTTAATGACGGAGCCCGACACAGCTTATTTTTATGATTTGCATTTCATTAATGAGATTTTCATACCCGAAATAATGAACGAAGATGAAAAAATGTACATTATGGGGCTCACATATTCTAATTCATTTAATAGACTGGGTGCTGTGGAATTTGCATCATCCTTTGATTTTGAAACTGATAAGAATTATGGAAATACGGTAGTTGCGATTTTTGAAGGTAATTCTTCAATGACCGTAGGTGGGATACTTTACGACAAACCAGGCAATGAGGAAATGAGTAATAAAATTCTCAATGCGTATAAAGACCTGTTAGTTAACAATCTACAATTCAAATACTCAAAATAAAAATTATACAATTATGAATTTATCACTTAAGTTAATGATTATTCTTTTGTCAATATTATTTATCAGTTGTCAGAAAGATGAACCTTTAGAGGATCTTTCTTCGGTTACAGATATTGAAGGTAATGTTTATAAAACTGTTGTAATAGGGGAGCAAGTATGGATGGCTGAAAATCTTCGAACAACAAAGTACAATGATGGAATAATGATAAATTACTATGACCTACCAGGCTCAGGGGCAGGTGAGTATCGATGGTATAATGATGATGAATCCAATAGTATTCCAAATGGAACATACTATAATTTTCATGCTGTAAGTTCTGAGAAACTTGCACCGAAAGGTTGGCGGGTGGCAACTCAGGAAGATTATGAAATTCTGAAAACGACATTAGGGGGAAATTTGATTGCCGGGGGCAAAATGAAAATAAGGGAACCCGGAATTTGGAATGAACCAAATGAACTTAATGGAGAAGATAGCGGATTTAATGCTTTCCCTGCCGGAAGTATGTACAATGGAAAAGACTTTATCTCACAAGGGAGTGGTGCCGTTTGGTGGACTTCAACAGAAGAAGACGAGAATAATGCAATCTATTATAATCTGTCAAATGATTGGAATAAAATAATGTGGGATTGGACAAAAAAAACAGCATTCTTTACCGTTAGATGTATTAAAGAATAATAAAAATGATATCATGAAATACGATGACTGGGAGGAAAAGTATTATTCAGAAATGGAAGATATTTCCCGTATCCAAACGGCACATTACACTGCTCAAAAAATGTTCAGGGCTATTGAGCTAAATGATATTTCAGAATTTAAACGATTATATCATTTGGATGCTGAGCAGGGAGGATTGTTACTTTGGCGGCTAACTGCAAAAAACAAAGAGGGGAAATCCTTTCTTGAATTGGCTGAAGAAATGGGAAGAACCGAAATTGTAAACTTTCTAAATAATGGAAAATGTAATACTTGATTAAAAATCAATTAATTATGTTTTTGAATATTATGGTAGACATTTTTCATTTTCTCAGGGATTTATTAAATGAGGATCCAATATTCTTTGGAGGAATGATAGTATTACTCATTATTACTTTATGGGTTCTCTTTTCTACAATAATAATAACGTATGCGGCCTTAAAGAACAGAATAGAGGATGATAGAATTTTGGGAATAAAGAAACTTGCTTATAGAGGTAATATTCTGATGGGAGGCTACTTGGGTTATTTTGCTATTTTTTACTTTTTGATTATGGAAGGTTTATTTTTTATACCCGAAACTTGGGGAAGTATTGATCAGGATGGCGAATGGGTTTCTACAAGACATGAAATAGCTGGGGTGATTGCATTTATAATTTCTCTTGTTCTTTTTATAAATTATAAAGAAGTGATAAAATATATCAGTAAAAAAATCAAAAACGTATTTTCAAAGAAATAATAGAACCGCGTGCTAAAGTAGTAGGGAAACAAAATAAAAATTTAATAAGTATAGCTGAATTTTATGAAACTCAGAGAATCAATAATTCAAGTCCTTTCCGAAAAAAAAGCAAAACGGGAAGGTTTGCACGTTAAGCATATTGCCCGGCATATTTACAATGCAAATCATTTTCTTTTCCCGGAGGATGGTGAATTGGATTACGATAAACTGAAAGAAAGGGTGAATCGGATTTTGTTGTACGATGTCAATAAGAAGAGAAAGGGAATGTTTGTCCGGGTAGTGAATCCTAAAACCGGGAAGAACCGGAAAGGGTGGTATAAATTGAAATAGTTAAAACTTAAAATTTTAATTGCAAGTCATGAATAACTCTGTTATATTGATTTTACTTACAATGCTAATTTTTGTATTTGTTGGATTTGGATTCCATTTGAGAAACAAAGACTTAAATTTTTTAGCAGGTGTATTTTTCTTTCTCTCACTCTTTTCTGGTCTTGCAGCGGGCTCCTATATTTTAGATTCAATTGAGGGAAAAACTGTTAAAGGTATTGTCTTAATCTCTTTGTTAATAGGGGTGTCCCTAATTATTCATTTCCTTGAAAAAATTATTTCAAAGAAAAACTAAAATAATCTGAATTGAATTAACTTAATCCACCAAATCTTTCACCCGTTCATTAAACGGACTGTTTTCTAAAATTTCAAAGCAGTGTTCGTAAAAGGCCAACTGTTCTTCATGTTTCTCAGTCCATTTAGATCCCTGTGGATGCCCTTTTTCTTTCCACTTGGTAAGCAGCAGCAATTCACCTGCTATGACCTCTGAAATTTCCCTGAATTTAAACAGGTGCCGGTTGGCGCTGTAAGCCAGAATAGCATCGTTTACCGGAGTAGTTTTTTTTAATTGCTGTAATAATTCCGTTGCTTTTTTATCCCGTTTCATAATTTACAATTTACGTAACTGTTGACTATGGGTGATTTGATTCACTTTCTGCAAGTTGACAGAATTTAAAATTGCTGTTTTATCGGCATAATGAGTGGATATAATGCGCAGTGTTCTCGCCACTTTTTCAAGTGCTTCCTGTTCCCTCATTTTTCTTTCTTTGACAATACTTAGTTTCTCCGGTGGAATTGTTTCTTCCATTGGGAACAGTTTGGCTCCCTTACTTTCAATATTCTTGTAACTCCGATACAAGTTATTTTTCGGATTGCTCTGTTTGTTTCTAAGGCTGTGGTATATTTCATTAATCCATATTTTTTTTGTTTTGTCCCGGTTTTTTTGCTTCCAATCCTCAGTTAATAGTGATTCCAGTTTCTCCCTGAAAATTTCAGGTTCATTCTCAAAATACCATTGAACTCCTTTTTCAGTCAGGTTGGTTGTGTAGGATTCCTGGACATTGGGAATGGGTAACCCTGTTTGGGTACATTTCCTGTCAGATAGTGCAGATTCCACCTTTACTATAGTAGAATGTGCATCATTTTCATTTTTGGGGATTTTCTTCGGTCGTGTGGAAATTGCACCCTTTTTTTTGCTGATGGTTGGAGTTGGTCGTGTGGAAATTGCATCATTTTTTAATTCGTTGCCAAATTTTCTCAACTTTTCGTTTAGCAACTGTGCAACCTGATTGTGTATGTTTTTAGGGTGTTTTTCTAAAAGAGCAAAGTATTTTCTTCTGTGCCGGGCGAATTTATTTCTATCTCCATTTAAGCAGTTTTCCCAAAAATCCTGACTTAAATACCGGTCAAGTTTATCAACGGTTCTCTGCAACGACTTATCGAGAATAACAATATTTCCCCATTCCTTCAATAATTCATCTCCCAGCCGGAAGTAGATTTCAGGGTTTGTAAGATCGTTCAGTGTAAAAACACCTAATTTATTAATGTATTTCGATTGTTTACTTTTAACCTCAAACCTGAAATTGTTCGGATCACCGTAGTTTTTGCCCTCGAATAATTGAATCCCTTTGACGTAAGCCTTTATGATTTTGTAGGTATTGATTTTCCCTTTTGCCGAAAACCTCCCGGATTGTTTGGCATATTGTTGATCAGGTAGGAATCGAAACTCATTGCGTTCATGAAACCTTATCCACACCACAATATTTTTTCCTGATTCACCGGGGATAATATTTAACCCAAATTCAAGATTCACTACCATA
Source organism: Tangfeifania sp. (assembly GCF_055108615.1). Lineage (NCBI taxonomy): Bacteria > Pseudomonadati > Bacteroidota > Bacteroidia > Marinilabiliales > Prolixibacteraceae > Tangfeifania > Tangfeifania sp. Next base: position 13,474 of record NZ_JBSQIC010000058.1, read on the forward strand.
CATTCATGCAGGTTCAAGTCAAAAACAGATTGCAACTCGTAAATAATCCTGATGCAATCGGCGAAACAAAAGTCATTGGCATTGTGAACACCGTTATTGAAGTAGTAGTGCAAACTGCCTGTTATTTCAAGTTTGTCGGCAAAAAGGGTAAAAGTTAATCCCCGGTACTTTTTTTTACGATAGTCCCTGATTTCATCATTGTACCTTCTGCTTTGGTCTGAATGGAATATTAAATTTTCATTCTCCCAGACTTTATTAATTAAAGTCCTGTTTGTAAGGACAATTTTTACGAAGTCAATCATTTTGGTAGAATCCTGCTTTATGTTTTGAAATCGGGCAAATGCCTTTGTACACAAGAGAAATTTTATTCTCATCTTCTAATTGCCTTACATACCGGCAGATATTAGCTCGTAGTATTCCAGTTTCCACTGATACCTGCAACATTGTTTTGGGTTGGTTAAATGTTGCATACACGGTTTCTTTTTGTGCCTCAAAATGACTATCTTCAACTGGGTCCAGGGTCGCAAATTGCGGCCTTTTTTTGTTTGTTTTCATGACTTAATAGTTTAAGGGTTTCATTGCTGCTTCTATTTCATCACGGCGGTAATAGACACGATTACCACACCCGTACGCACGTAATTTGCCTTTCCGGGTCCAGTTGTGAATCGTACTCAGATCGACTTTTAATAAGTCACGGGCTTCGTTTCGGGTTAAATACTCGGTAGGTTCTTTCGGCTGGAACTCCTTTTTGAGTTCTTCCAGTTCTGCTTTTACCCGGCTGAAAATTCGGTTTTCCAGTTCTTCGGGCGATGTTTCAATAAATTGAATTGTCTTGTTTGTATCCATAATTATAATTTTTAATTACGATACAAATAGACTTTATGTCTTGTACTGAGGCAAGTACGGTATTGTACTATTATAAGGACATTTGCGGAGATTCCGTTGGACTATTTGATTGAACGGATTAAGTTTGAATAAGCACGGAGTCTTTCGGGGGTATTTAATCGGTCAAATTGTTTCCAATACCCCTCAAGATCGAATTGTAAATGTTTAAATAACCAATTGATATATTGGGTTGGAGTTATTTCATTCATCATTCCATCTTCTTTCATTTGCCAATAAATAAAAACTAGGTCTGCTTTTGGGTGTACTGTTTCCTCTTTCCATTGCTTGAATACTTGCCAATGTTCAACTTTTGGGAAAATAAAAGGATGTGGATTGTTGGGGATTTCATTTTTTTCTGCACTCAATACATTTTGGCTACTTGCTTCATTAAGATATTTAATCTGATTGTCTATGAAATTAAACACCCGCAAATTAACTTCTGAAAGTTCACTTTTATCTTTGTTGCCTAAAATGTTATATTTAAATTCTAACAAATGCTCTTTTATTTCATTGACAGGTAAATTCGACTTAATTTTTCGTTCAATATCCTTGTAAATATGCATCTCATTTTCAAGGTTATCAATTCGATTTATACTATCAAATTCACTATTGACGAATGCTTTTAAATTAAACCTTTGCCACTCTTTCAATAAGTATGCTTTGGAAATTGCACCATTGGAGATAATTCTTTTAAGTTCAGATAAAAAGGCGATTTGCTCCCGTTCGGTAAGTTGATTGTATCTTTTAAGAAAATCAGAATAAGGCAATAGTTCTAATTTTTTGTCAGTGTCTGTCGAAGTGATGAAACGAGCAAGAATTTCATTTCTGTTTCTCAAGTCCCGGATATAATTTGGGGGTAAAATCTTTTCATCGTAGTCAGCATAAAATTCAGAGTGTTTTTCAATTTTTTTAAGTTCTGATTCTAAAAAATTTAATTTTCTATTTTTTGAGTATGTTAACCTCTTTTGAATTTTTTGGTCAAGAAAACTTATCTCAATAGCTGCTCTATCAAAAGAATAATCATCTTTTGGGAAAGAATAAGATAAGAATCCCTTTTCGATGGTTTCTTTTTCTGCATCTATGAAATCAACCTCACTAACATCTGGTCCATACTGTTTGATAAATTCGTTAAGCCTCTCTTTGTATTTATTCCTGTATGTTTTGAAATCGCAGTACCTCCAAAAATATTCTTCTTTTATACTTAATTCAAAAAGTTCTAAAAATAGCGTACTAAATAAAACAGCGTCTTTTGATTCAGACAATTGAATATTAGCATTAATATAATCTAATTCATCACGGACATGTGAAAAATAATTTTCGCATATTTTATAAGAAAGTTTTGATAGTTGCTTGTGTATTTTTTCCGAGTTAGTTAATTCTTTTTCCATTTGATTATTTTCAATTGGATTTTTGGTTTAGTTTTTATTTTTAATAATGTCCGGCTGCCGAAATAACCACTACGGTAACTTTTTCTTCTTCAATCCGGTAAACCAAACGGTTTTTCTGGTCGATTCTCCGGCTCCAATATCCCGAAAGGTTATGTTTTAATGGTTCCGGTTTGCCGGTTCCTGTTGTGGGGTGTTCTTTGAGTTCTTCAATTAAAGTAATTGCTTTTGTGTAAGAAGCCTTATTACCACTGTATTTAATGGCTTTTAAATCTTTTTTCGCTTTGGAGAGTAACTCTATCTTATAAGCCATACCTACAACTCTTCAAAAAACTTTTTGATATCCTCGTCAGTTTCCAGAATAGTACTGTCCTCCCGGTCTCTTTCAGCATCCTGTATCATCTTTACAAATTCAGGATCGTAAGGACTATCCTTTTTTTCAAAAGGAATTTCCATGGCCTTTAAAACCGATTTAATGGCCTTTAACTGCTCTCTGTTTTTTGGATGTATTGTTAATGCTTCCATGCGTGAAAATATTTAAAACGATTCTGTTTCTTGTATTTATGACAACATTTGTTGCAATTTTTTATCTCCTACCTGCAAATGTATAAATTGATGAAATACATTTCAATAAAATTACAAATATTAATTTGCATTTTTAAGCAGCTGCATTTGCGGTTCTTTTTTTGCCTGCAATGCTTGTTTTGCATAAAATTCGGCAATCTGGTGTGCTGTATCAATTGGAGGTTTGCCAACATATTCTAAAAATTGTTTTTCTGTGGAATGTGCCGTTATTGAAATTAACCAACTGGTTGGCATTTGGCCGTAAAAGTTGGAGGCGTAGGAACGTCTGCAAACATGACTTGTAATGAGTTCCCATTTCGGAAACGTTCCGTATTCTTTACGTGTTATTTTTGTTTTTTCATTTTTAACCATTTTTCCGCCTTGTGTGGGTGCATTTATTCCTGCCTCTTTGCAAACATCTTTGATATGGATGTTGAATTTAACATCTGACAGATAGCGTGGGAAATTGCCATTTCGTTTTTCCAGAATGGTTTTAATTTTCCTGTGCATTGGAACCAGAACATACTTACCGGTTTTCTTTTGTGTTAATTCAATAAATTCCACACTGTTTTTAACGATTAAATTTTGACTTGTAAGATTTAAAAGATCGGAAACACGTTGCCCGATGTAGCACCCGATAATTAGCCAGTCTTTTGCATTTTCCAGGGCTTCACGTTCAAAGGTTGTATTTTCTATCTTTTCCAGTTCATCGAACGATAAAACCACTTTTGCGGCATCTTCAGTGTAACCTTGTATTTGATCTAATTGTGGGTGAGCGGGAATATTGTTGTGAGTGTTCGCCCACAAACAAACAGTTTTAACAAATTTGATATAACGTCCTGTTGTATTTTCGCCTAATCTGTCGGTTTCTAAAAAGTATTTTTCAAGTTCATCAATTAATTTCAGGCCAACATCTTTAACAGTTACTTTTTTCTTCCTGTGTTTCTGGAAGTTTTCAATTTTAACTTTAAGTGTCTTGTATTTTTTTATTGTGGATGATGTAACGCCTCTTTTTCCGTTTCGTTGTTTTTTGCGGGGTAAATAATCAATGTAATCCTGAATGCAGTTGGTTAAGAGGTCTTTGTCTGTGGTTTTGATTCTCCCGTGAAACAAGTCAATTTGCAGTTGCAACCAATCTGACGTTATTTCTGTTCCTTTTTCAATTTTATTAAGGTTTTCTTCAATCTGAACTTTTAATTTTTCCAAATTAATTTTTAGATTTTTTTGGTTGGTGTCCCCGCCTTTTTTCGGAAGATGTGTTTCCAGGCTCCATTTGTCGGGGTCAATAGAATAGTCTGCTTTTCGTTTAAAGACTTTCCCAGCCCTTACAGACAGGCTTACATAAATTGTTGCGGGATTCTTTTTGCTTTGAAGAAAGTATCTTACCGTTGCCATAACATTAATTTTAAACGTTACACGAATATAGCGATTTAGGAAATGCTTAGGAAATATTTAGGAAATAAAATTGCAGTTCCATTCAATGTTATAAAACCTCTTTCAATAATAGTTTATTCTAAAAGTTAGTAATGATAGTGGTTTCAGTGGGTTTATTACTGTTTTTCAATATCTCCCGAACGTGTTAAAATCGGTAGTTTGTAGTCCCGCCAGCTCCACTGATTTTTATATTAAATTGAAAATGAATATTTTAACGGTGTTCGCTTTTCTTTTTAGGCAACAATTAGTCAACCAATCACAAAAACATCGTTTTTTCCAACATTAAAAGGAGCACTTTCGAGCAAGTACATATAAACATGATCTGTTTTAACAGTTAAACCTCATTAATCCCTGAATAATCCTGGGATTATCAGCTATTGTCAGCTTATATACTTCTCTTTCAGGCTGATTAAATTCATACTTTCAATCAAAAGACCGGTCCGTAAATATTTACTACCGCTTTTATCCGGTGACCGCTTGCAGTATCGTTTGGGTTTCCACCGTCAGTACGGGAATTCTCCCAGCCATAACCCGCCAGCATAGCCAGGTGTGCTCCGGCAGAGCCGCCAACCAGGGCAATTCGGTCGGGGTCGTAGCCAAAGTTTTCGCCATTTTCGGACAGCCATTCCACGGCATCGGTCACATCTTCAACAGCCGCCGGGTAAATACTGTCGCGCAGCAGGCGGTATGAAACGGTTGCCGTGATGCAACCCTGTCCGGGTCGTTTCATCTGGTTATTTTTGTATCTGATTTTTCCAAAAAACCTGTTTCCTGCAGCATTCCCGTACTGTTGCAACTGCAAACTGCGACTGCAAACTACAACTTCTTCCCTCTCCCAGCTTCCGTCTTCCTACTTCCTACTTCGCGCTTTCCACTTCCTACTCCCCCAACTCTTCTTCTAACATTTCCAACAAATTCCGGTGCAAAACCGGGGTGGTTTCCGGTTCCAGGGAATTTTCTTCGCCATAAGGTGAGTTATCCCGGCCATAGGTAAACGGTGCTTTTACATCCCACTGGCTTTTGGGAAGGATGTAGCCAATCTCATCGTTTGCCAGTCCGATGACGAACTTGTATTTGCCCGGCATTTTTTCGCGGACAGCCGGAACTTTAACCGGTTCAATTCCAAAATCGTTTCCCCCGGGCGCCTCCACGCCCCCGTTGATAATTTCCGGATATATTTCACCGGGAATAGCTACGAATGAAAGCGGCCCTATTGTAAAAGCCGCCAGTTCGGTGCGCATCTTCATCCAGCCGGAAGTTCCGCGGTCGAGTACCCCAAGAAAGGGTGTGGGTCGATGCAATAATGGTGTAGGTCAGTCCCAACTCTTCCGGCAACATTTTACGCACATCCACCACATCGTCGTGCATAAACCCGATGGCATCGAGAATAACGATGGCCAGGCGTGTTTTACCGTCGTCAACAATCATGGTACGCGCCCAGGTATCGTCGTGTACTCCGTTGGCCGGTTTGTTGTTGCTAAACCCTGCAATCCACACCGGATCGAACTTCCCGTTTCCGTTGCCGTCGGTAAATGTGTCTCCGTCCTTCGGATTGTATTTGGCATCGCCGTTCTTATCTTCCCAGCGATCGGGAACCTCGGGCGTGATAGGCACCGCAGCAAATCCGGATTTTAGTTCTGAAGGAGAGTTGTTCCGGATTTTCAAATCGGCGCTGTAGCCCGGATGCCTGTCTTTCATGTTGGAAAAACACCAGAGCGAAAGGCTGACCAGCGCCAGAAGGAGGAGTATTCCGAATATTTTGAAGAATTTTTTCATACAAACAAATGTTTTCGGTTAAAACCTGTATTAACGGCTAAAGCCTCTTTTCTTATTGTACTTTCTGCAATCACCGGGCTGAAGCCGCGGTGTAAAATATCAGTATTCTAATCGCCATTCAAACTTCTCCTTTTTTACACCGGTGCTTTCCCTGAAAGGATTCCTTCGGAAAGCCCGGTGGGTTAGCACGATGCCTCTTTGGTTGGCTTTAGCGTTTAATTCTTTAACAAGCCCCTGCCAGTCATAAGTTCTGATGCCCTTGGAAAAGCCGGGGGTAAAATAAGAGGCATATTCAGGCTTCAAAATTATTAAAATACAATTTTCAGGCTTTATTTACTCCCAAACAGTACCTAACCCAATAAAAATATAAAACCTTCATTTCCGGTTAAACCGTTCCATCACTTCTCGCCAGGTGGTAAGAATGATGTCGTTTTCGTCAAAAAACCGAAGCATTTCCGGATCGGCAAACATTTTGGCTTCCCAAACCCGTTGCTGCCACGAGCCGGTAATGGTTTTCAGGTTTTCAGTTTCAACCGACGGGTGAAAAATAATTTCGGTCAGGCCCGGTTCTAGCGAATTAACCAGTTTGAAAAAATTATCCTTTTTGTCTTCATAGGTTTTCCCTTCGGGTACGCTGCCAAAGTTGTCAAGATGCGGGAGGTTGTAATTTCCCAGCATTTCGATTACCTCTTCGTTTACCGGATATCCTGCCTCACGATAAAATGCGGCTACTTTGGGGTTGGACAAGTCAATGGCATTGGCGGGAATTTTATATTCTTCAGCCACTTTCAGGAATACTTTCAAAAATTCAGGTGAACCATATAAAGTTCCCATGTGCGTGTCGATATGTGAAGGCCGGAGTCCCAGCGCAATCAATTTATCGATTTGCGCCCTGATTTCCGTTTCCACTTCCTCCGGTGTTGCATTCATAACAACCTCCATAACGCTATGCCACATTTTTCCGTCAGGATCGAGTAATCCCGGCACTTTGGCGGCATCTGTCAAAGTTCTCCAGCGCCAGGTTTTCCATTCGCTGGTAAGCGTCAGGTGAACGCCCACATCGGCATCGGTGTTTTCTTTCGCCCACAACACAAATTCATCAGCATTCGGACAGGGCATCATCACCGCGCCTGAACGAATAAAATCATTTTCGATGTAATACTTTCCCGCTTCGTTGGCTTCTTCACACATTCCCAAATCATCCATGTGCAGGAGCAATACTTTTTGTCCGGCCGGAAAGCCCAACTTTTCAGCATTGGTTTCGCCCGCATCAGCTTCTTTCACCCACGAAGGCTTGAACGAAACATGTTTAATGGATTTTCCATCGGCGGTATGGTGTGAATAAGTGACGTGAACCAGGCCATCACTGGCTTGAATAGCCGACGGATATGAAAAACCGCCTTCCCCTTTCGGTGTATATTCCAGGTACCTTTTCCATTTCCAGGTTTCCCCTTCGTCGTCGGAAAGCAAAACAGCCAAGCGGTTCCTGCCATCTTCCAAATCGTTACAAACCATCAGCCAGTTCCCGTATTCGAGTGCAATGGCTTCCACGCTGGAACCCGGGTTGGGAATATTGGTTTTACGGGAAACACTCCACGTATAACCGTTATCTTCCGAAGTGCTGACAATAATTCGTTGGGGCGCATCGCCATTGTCGCGCATGTAGGCCACAAGGGTTCCGTCCTTCTTCTGCAAAAGCGCGGGCTGAATATTTCCGCGCCCAACAATAGGCAAGCTGGGTTTCCAGGTGTCGCCGTTATCGTCGGAAATGGCCACCAGAGAAACATTGTAGCCATCAGAATAAAGCGGCAGCAACATCCTGCCTTCAGGCAAAACAAGCGGATGAATACGGCCCATCCATCCTACTTCCCTTTTAACGGGATCGTTGGCGGCTTCCACAATCATCCGTTCATACTGCGGGGCATATTCTGCCCAGGCGAGTCCGGGAGGGTTCATCTCCCTGAACCCTTTTTCGAGGGCATCGGCAAACTCATCACCCGGCTTCAGTAAGATTACATCCTGCCAGTTCCATTTGGGCGGACCTTCATTTTGATAATCTGTTGAAATACGGGTTTTCAGCAACGAAGCTTCCCAACGGTTGGCCACCACTACCACCCAGGTAAGGTGTAGCCGGTTTTTCGCATCCAGAAAAAGCACCGGGTTGCAGTCGGGATTCCCAGGCGTATCAGCCATTACAAAAGGTTCACTCCATTGGGATTGCCCTTTTTTCAACCGGGTGCCCATTACCGCTACATCGTTGGATTTGCGTTCACCCGAGCCTTCGAACCAGCAAACCAGCAAATCGCCGTTGGGCAATTCCACTACCGAACTGCTGTGCACATGCTTCTCCTGCTCGGGAAAAATGAACTCCGACCGGAAGGATGAACCTGAATTTTTCTGTGCATCCGAAACAAAAGGCATCATAAGATAAAATCCCACCATGAAACAGAGAAGTGCTCCGGGGAAAAATAATGGATTGAAAGATTTTGATCTGATTCTGTTCATGATTTTGATTTTTTTAAAATTTCGGTTTAGAAAATTTACATAGCCGGCCACTTGCCGTTTTGCATGGGTTTCAGTTCGAATTTTGCGGGATCGAGCACCACGTGCTTAATCAATTTTCTGTTCCAGGTATAGGTTACATGTACCATGCCGTCGGCGGCTTGAATGACTGCCGGATAGGAATATTCGGCATCGGGATCCGGGTCGTTCTCCAGTAAAACAGCAGCCTGCCAGTTTAATCCGTCGTTTGAAACAGCCACGTTCAGGATATTCCTGTTGCCCCACTCCTCATCCGGATCAACATGGTTGTAAACCAGCACATGCCGGCCATCTTTTAAGGTAACGGCATCCGTGCCCGAGTTCGGATTTGGTAAATCAAGCGGTTCCAGCTTGCTCCAAGTCCTTCCGTTGTCGGTTGACCAGGCCGATAAAATCTTCTTGTTTTTACTGCGGCACAAAATCTGCAGCTTCCCACCCGGGTGTTTCAAAATACTCGGCTGAATAGCTGCAATCTTCTTCCCGTCGTTAATGGGTTCGGTGCGTTCCCAGGTTTTTCCCCTGTCGGATGTAAATTCCATGTGCACCTGCCAGCCATCGTGTTCAGTACTCGTTGGACAAATCAATTCCCCGTTGGACAACAGTTCCGGTTTATTTTTGATGGGGCCGTAAATTTCTTCGGGTAACCTCATGCGTCGCGACCAGGTTTTTCCATTATCCTGCGAAATGATGAGCTGTCCCCACCAGTCGCGCGGATTCGGTCCGCCTTTGTAAAACAGAAACAGTTCATCGCCGTAATCAAACAACACCGGATTCCACGTTGGGTAACGCAGGTCGGAATGTTGTACGCCGTTGGCCACTTCAACCGGAACCGACCAGCTTCCGTTAATGAAACGGCTGAACCAAATCCCCACATCGGGATGTTTCTCGTGCGTACCGCCAAACCAGGCCGCTACCAAACCTTCATCGGTTTCAGCAATAGTGGATGCATGGCAACTGGGAAACGGAACATCTTCCGCTTTGTAAACAAATTCGGCTTTAACCACGGCACGCTCGCCTCTAAAGGGATTATTTGCGAAAAGATTCATGGCGGAAATCATTAAAAAAATTACAACTATTGTTCTCATTCGAATATAACTTAATTAAACACTTAAAAATCAAAAATATAATCAGTCAAAGTTTAAAAAAATTTCATTTTTTTATTTGCCGAATATTTCATATAGGGGTACTATTATTGAACCCCTTTCAGGGTTCCGGTTTGCTGTTGTTGTTGCATCCGTAGGTTGCACCTACGGCTATTATTGTTGAACCCTTTGGGTTCTGGTCTGTCGGTGCTGCTTAATCCATAATTACACCTTGACTATTACTGTGGAACCCTTCCGGGTTCTGTACTAATTTCATTCTATTTGTGTAAAGTTATTCAAATTTTTTGTTCGATTCATTTGACTTCAAATTAAACGCTTGTTCCCTACTGCTCAACAATCCAATTCTGAAAGAATTGAACAACAATAGCCGTAAATGGAATTTACGGT
>NZ_JBSQIC010000059.1:0-23917 GCF_055108615.1 Tangfeifania sp.
GTGTAATGAATTAAGTTACCTGATAAACATTTCTAAATGTCACATATTTAATTATTTATAAAATATTATTAGGCAGTTTATTCTATTACACACCCTTAGTAATACTCCTTTTGCATAAACATCCACTTCAAAACTAAACCGGTCAGGTTGTGAAATATCGAATTTACCTATAATATTGCCATAATCATAACCTCGTCCATAAGTAAGATAGATACCTTTTTTGCCATGCAATTGTAATTTATCCGAATCCCAGTTAGTGCCAAGCTCACCGATGAATACGTTGGAGCCATTCAACGAAACGCTTCCGTAATCACCAAAACCGAGCTTTCCGTTAGCGAGGTAATCTCCGTATGGTCCGTAAATTTGCATCGACAAATCATTGTTAGGATCATCGCTCTCCCTGTTCCCAAATACTTTTACCTGCCCGTCACTGTCAACCTGTATCTGGGCATTAGTTGAATATGAAATGGTGATTAATAGTATAATAAAAGCTAAAAATATATTCTTCTTCATGATTTTTAAATTTATAAGATTTTTTATCAAGGTTTGTGTGCCTGCAGGATTTTATTTAACATGGCAATTTGGGTTTGCTGTTCTTTAATCGATTCCACCAAAACGGGGATTAAACCGATATAATCGACATGCAAGTAACCCTTTGAATCTTTTTCCACTAAATCCGGAAATACCTCCTGTATGTCTTCGGCTAAAAATCCAATCCGGTTCCTGTTTAAATTTTTCATTTTTTCTTTCGTAGTTTCCAGCAAGGCTAAATCATTTTTTTCTTTTTCCGTTTCAGGAGAAAAACCGTCTGAGTTCTGAAAATAACCTTCTTCTTTCAAATTATAGGTAACTCCTCTAACCCGTCTAATTTTTGAAGTCGGTTTTTTCAAGGATTGAATGTTCTCTTTAAACCTTTCATCGGAATTCAATATTATTCCGTCTGCGTAAACATCGGTATTAAAAGAGAATTTACGGACTTCTGTAAAAACATCATTAATCAATTCCCATTCAATAACTGCTTTTCCGATTATATTCCCGTAATCGTATCCCTGGCCCCATGTAAGATAAGATCCAGTAGAGCCGCAAAGTTCGAGTTGATCAGAATCAACATTGTTGCCAAGTTCACCAACAAAAATTCTTTTACGGTGTATTGGCATCTCATCAATTCCATAGGTTCCGAAACCGAGTCTACCATTTGCAAGATATTCACCGTAAGAACCATACACTTGCATCGATAAATCTTTGTTAAGATCATCTGCTGGCTTGTCACCAAAAATTTTTACGCGGTTGTCTTCATATACTTTCACCTGGGTAATACCGTGAAAAGTAAACAGAACGAAAACCGCAGTCATGTAAAATGAAATAGTTTTCATATTTTTGTAAAGTTTTATGAACCGGGGAGTGACTGCTCCCCAGTTCGGTTTATAAAATAACTGTTGCAACCCGGTTCTTTACAAAGGGCCGGGTTGCTTTTTGCCCTTGATAGTATATCGTGTTGCCATGCAACTATTGTTTTTTCAGCCTCTGCCGAAAAAAATTCTTTCTAAAAAATTCTCTCTCTCTGGAAATTGTGTCCGTGTCGTACCTGGTCAAATGTAAAAAAAAACGAATTTTGCAAAACTTCTGTCATCTTTCTGAGTTTTTCACCACCTGTAGGTAAACGAAACCGACGGGATAATTGGGAAAAGACTAACCTGCCGTAATTTTTCCCTTCATGTAGAAATAACAAGTTGTTATTGACAAGACAGTAGTTTGAATAATCTGGTTTAGGTTTTTCGCCGGTTGAATTTACCATTGGGCAAGCGAGGCAGTCTATTTTTAAACAGGATTTGTTTTGGCTGCTCATATTTGTCGAGTTTTTGCCTGCAAATCTCTTTTAGCTTCTCAGTCGTAACTTTGTTCTCTTTTCCTTCTACTACCAAAACCAGATGCTGGCCCAATGATTCATGCGGCAACGAAGAAATCAGGAACGGTTTGGAAATAAACGGTTCCAGTTTTTTCTCTAATTGCTCGGGCGAAAATTTTATGCCGCCGGAGATAATCACATTGTCGATGCGGCCCAAAATCCGGAAGGTTTTTTCATTTTTCAGTTGGGCGAGGTCGGTGGTTTGAATGGGTTGGTTTTCCAGTCCGGGCAGATAAATCTGCAGGCAGCCTTTGGCAGATAAACTCACGTGGATGTTTTCGAGGCAGTGGTACCAGCCGTTGGCTCCGGTTCCGTTGATTTTCCGCAGGGCAATGTGGGTGGCAGTTTCGGTCATCCCGTAACCTGACCAGCAGGCGGTGGATACTTTTTGCAACGTTTTTTCAAGCGATGCCGGAATTAAAGAGCCGCCAATCAGCAGCTTTTCAACATTCCCCAATAATCCTCCCTGTGCAGTTTCAGCTTTTAAAATTTTTGTTACCTGGTTGGGTACCATCGCCGCGAACCGGAATTTTTCTTTTTTCAAAAAGGCGAAATCGGTGGAAGGTTCGGTTAAATACAGGTCGAGTTCGCCCAGCAGCGCACGGACCACCATCAGTTTGCCGGCAATGTATTGCAGGGGCAGGCAGTGAAGAATCCGGTCGTGCTTATTTAGTTCAAAAAACTGCAGTGTGCGCCGGGCGCTTTCAGCCACAATTTCTTTTTGTAAACGGATGGTTTTGGGTGTGCCGGTGCTTCCCGAGGTTTTTACTTCTATGAAATTTTCATTGGAATACCACTCGTTTAAAAAACTGATGAGTTCTGCTTCCCGGTTTACTTCCGGATTTTTATGTTTAATGAGTCCGTTTATCGAAACCTGGGTTCCATTCAACATAATATGTTTTGGAAAAAGATTCATGGGCGAAAGAAATTTTCAGGAAAGTTGAAGTTCTTTTTAGAATTATGCCACAACTTTTCGTCCCGGATTTCGAGCGGCGATGGAATGTTGTTGATAAACAGCCCACCGGTTCCCAGGCCCTGATGGCCTTTTGCATTTTGCTGAAACGTCCACTGCGCGATAGTATTTAGCCCGATGTTTGATTCCAGGTAGGAAGTGACCCACCAGCCAATGGAGCGGGTTTTTGCTAAATTTATCCACTCCTCACAGCCTGAAAACCCGCCATGCAGACTGGGTTTCAGAATGAGATATTGTGGCCGGATAATATTGAGCAATTTTTCTTTTTCGTTTTTATCGTGAATGCCAATCAGCTCTTCGTCGAGTGCCACCGGAACCGGAGATGTTTTGCAAATAGCAGCCATCTTTTCCCATTGCCCGGCGGCAATCGGTTGTTCGATGGAATGAAGGTCGAACTGTGCCAGCTTCTGAAGTTTTTCGCTGGCTTCATCCGGTTGAAAAGCACCGTTGGCATCTACCCGTAACGTAACTTGGCTGGCATCGTATTTTTTTCGAATGCTACCGAGGATTTCCAGCTCCTTGTTAAAATCGAGACTGCCAATTTTCAGTTTAATGCAGCGAAATCCGGCTTTCAGTTTTTCGTGGATTTGTTGCAGCATAAAATCAATTTCGCCCATCCAGATTAACCCGTTGATGGGGATTCCCTTTTTTCCCTCGGAGAAATCAGAAGGAAAAAGGTTTTGGTGGCCTCCGTTTTGTAAATCCCGTAAAGCCGTTTCCAGGGCAAACCGTACCGATGAAACTTTTTTTACTGCCTCCGGATTTTTAAGAAAATAAGTTGGATTAGCACAAATATCGTTCAGCAGCCTTTCCACTTCTTCGGGCGTTTCGGTATTGAGCCCGGGCAACGGGGCACATTCACCAATTCCCGTTTTGCCGTCTTCTTTCAGAAAAAGGTACCAAACAGTGCGTGTTTTGTACGTTCCGCGCGATGTGGCTGCCGGACGTTTGAAGTGCAGTTCATATTTTTTATACCATGCAATCATTTCACCGAAATTAGTAAACCGATGCAAAAAAGCAAAGTGAAAGCGAGCGTGGAAAGTGCCAGCCGTTTCAGGAACGGGTCGAGTTCTTTTTCATTCCGGATGCGGAAGATTTTATGTAGATCAAACATAAAAATTGGAAATGTTATCCAGTAGATGAATTGCCACAGCGAATGGAAATGGTTCAGTGTAAACAGGAGGGCAACCAGCCATCCGCCCAAAATCAGCGACAGGTGGTAAAAACGGGCATTTCGGGCACCAATCCGCACCGGGATGGTAATCTTCCCGGAGTTCCGGTCGTTTTCGATGTCGCGGGTGTTGTTGAGGTTCAGCACGCCGGTGCTAAAAAAACCGATGCTAAGCGCAGGCAGAAAAACAGAAGCCGGTAATTTCCCGGCATTCAGGTAAAATACGCCGGCCACCGGCAGCAACCCGAAAAACAGGAAAACAAACAAATCGCCCAGTCCGATGTAGCCGTACGATTTTTTCCCGGCGGTGTAAAAATAGGCGGCAATCAGCGAAAGAATACCGAGTCCGATGAACCCGAAAAATGCAGCTTTTGAATGGTACCACGTTCCGGCATAAACCAGCCACGTGCCAATCAGCAGACTCAGCCCGCCAACTATGATCATACCGGTTTCCATCTCTTTTTTGCTGATTTCGCCGCTCTGCACCGTGCGGGTGGGACCGAGCCGGAATTCGTTGTCGGTTCCACGCTGGCTGTCGCCGTAATCGTTGGCGAAATTGGAAAAAACCTGGATGAGTGTGGCTGTAACAATCGCCAGTACACTCACCAATGGATCGATTGTACCGTAAAACCATGGCAGTCCGCATCCCATAATTATCCCTGAAAGGGCAAGCGGAAGGGTTCTCGGGCGGGCTGCTTTTATCCAGGATATTGGTGTTGCCATAGTTTTTATTTACGGAAACTTCGGATATTTTTGGAAATCGGGTTTTCGTTTTTCCAGAAATGCATTTTTCCCTTCCTGCGCTTCCTCGGTGAGGTAATACAGCAGTGTGGCGTTGCCGGCAAATTCCTGGATTCCCACCTGCCCGTCGAGTTCGGCATTGAGCCCCAGTTTGAGCATCCGCAGCGCCAGCGGACTGTGTTCCTGCATTTTTAGTGCCCAGGCCACCACTTCGTCCTCGAGCTGATCGAGCGGAACCACTTTGTTCACCAGCCCCATTTCCAACGCTTCGGCAGCCGAATACTGGCGGCACATGAACCAGATTTCGCGGGCTTTCTTTTGCCCCACGTGGCTGGCCAGATATGATGAACCGAGCCCGGCATCGAAACTGCCCACTTTTGGGCCGGTTTGCCCGAATATGGCGTTCTCGCTGGCGATGCTGATGTCGCAAACCACGTGCAGTACATGTCCGCCGCCAATGGCGTAACCGTTTACCATGGCAATTACCGGTTTGGGCATGCTGCGGATTTGGCGCTGCACTTCGAGGATGTTCAGTCGCGGAATGCCGTCTTTGTCGATGTAACCGCCCTGGCCCTTTACATTTTGGTCGCCGCCCGAGCAAAATGCTTTGTCGCCGGCACCGGTCAGCACCACCACATTGATGCGCTGATCCTCGCGGCAGATATTCAGCGCGTCACTCATTTCATTCACCGTGGTTGGCCGGAACGCATTCCGGTAGCGCTCGCGGTTAATGGTAATTTTCCCGATTCCGTCGAAGTAATCGAAAAAAATGTCCTCGTATTCTTTAATGGTTTCCCAGCTGCGTTTTGTATTCATAACTTAAACCTTAAATCAATTTACTTATTCAATCCAGCATTTTTAAGCAATTCCAATATTTGTTCTTTAGTGATATTTTCAAGTTGGCTTTTATCGTAAATATAAACCAGATAGATTTCTTTATGTATTTAGGAAATCTTCAACAGTTTGTTTTTCTATTTGTCCGTCCTTCATTTCTTTTACCTGACCGAGACTTTTTTGAAGTTCACCCAATGCTTTTTTTTCTGCTTCTGGAATTTCTACATAATCCAGCGTTTTTATAAAATTCAAAAAAGCCTGAAATTTACTTTCCTTGATATTTAATGTAAGTTGCCTCATAATTTGCGTTTTACTTGTTTAAAGTAATTTTCTTTGAAAAGTTTCACAAACTTAATTAAAAATTGAAAAATCAGATTGTTTTTGCAATCCCCGGTTGTACAATAAATTTCACGTTTTTCAGCATGGTTCAAATCTTTCATTTATTTCACCGGTGCTTTAGCCCGGTGGTTGTTTTTCAGCGTTTTTTGTGGCTTTAGCATTTAATTCTTTTAACGGCTAAAGCTCTTTAGCTTTTTGGTGTTTTCTGTTCACCGGGCTGAAGCCACGGTGTAAAATATACGGTTTTTCAATTCAACATACTGGTTTTAAAACCTACGTGCAAACCTCTTCTTTCACCGGGGCTTTAGTCCGGTGGGGAGGCAGATTGGCTATTTTTTTGCTTTAGCGTTTAATTCTTTTCAATCGGAATGCTTTACTTTCTTAAATAACTCCCGAAACGCTTTTGGGTTTACTTCAGCATCGGTAAAAATTTCAAGAACGGCGGCTTTGTGCTGGTTTTCAGAATAGAAATGAGCCAACTGTTTTTCCAGTTCTGTTTCGTTGACGGCACTGAAATAACCGAGCCCGAAAGTTTGCGCCATTCCTTTGGCGCTGAATTTATTTTCGGTGAAAAAATGTTCACGGAAAGCCGGCGATTCGCCCGGGCCTTTTATCATGCTGAAAATGTTTCCACCGCCGTTGTGAATGACAATGATGCGAAGGTTTTGTCCGATGTATTTGTTCCAGAGCGCGTTGGAATCGTAAAAAAAGGAAAGGTCGCCGAGGATGACAGTATTTATTTTATCCGATTCCGAAGCAAAACCAACTGCTGTTGACAGCGAACCATCGATTCCACTCACCCCACGGTTACTGAGATATCGTGTGTTTTTGACTGCTTCAAATAAAAGCGCGTAACGTACGGGCGAACTGTTTCCAAGGTGAACCACCGAGTTTTCAGGAATGAATTTTTGAATTTGGCTGAACACTTTTAAATCGCAGAATCCGGTTTCCTTTATGAAATTATCGCGAAGCAGGACTACTTTTTTTCCCTGCTTTTTCCAGTTTTCAAAAAAAGCTCTTCCTTTTGATTTCAAATGAGGTAAAAGTTGTTCGAAAAGAATCTCAGGGATGGAATCAATTACACGGGTGAGCGATTGGTAAGTATCGGCGTGTTGATTTGCTGTTGAAATGTGCCAGTGTTCAGCCGGGTTGTTTTTTCGCAGAAATTGTTTGAGCGGTTTGGAAACAAACGAACCTCCGAAAGTGATCAGTAAATCGGGCCTGAAATCTTCAGTTTTTTCAGCAAGCAGCGAGGTGATCAACAAATCCGGAATCCCGCAAAACTGCGGATGATTTAAATTGGCCAGGTTTTCTTTCAGAATAACGGCACCTGTTTTTTCCACCACTTCCACTAGAAGCTTTTCGAGTTCCGAATTTGGATTTTGCTGACCGGTGAGGATCAGAATTTTTTCGGAACGATTGAAGTTTTCAGCAAGCTCACGAAGTTCTGTTTCAGCTAAAACCGATCGTGTTTTTGTAGCTTTAATCACTCTAACTTGTGGCAGGTCTTCATCCAGCAAATCGTGCAGCGGTTCTTCCAGCGGAATGTTGATGTGCACCGGTCCGTACGTTCCCGAAACAGTAGTGTTTAGTGTTTCATTGATTTCGCGGCCGGCAAACCATAAATCTTTTTCTGTTTCGTTCAGCGGCAGGGTAATCTCTTTTTTTATGAAATCGCGGTAAATGTTGTTCTGCCGGATGGTTTGGTTTTCCAACTGGTCGATCCAATAGGGCGGCCGGTCGGCAGTGAGCACCACTACCGGAATGTTTCGGTAAAAAGCTTCGGCCACGGCCGGTGTGTAATTTAGGGTAGAAGTTCCTGAACTGCATACCAGTGCCACCGGCTTTTGAATCGATTCGGACAAACCGATGGAAAAATACCCGGCGCTGCGTTCGTCCACAATAGTACGGCAGTTAAATTTTGGGTTGGTGGCCAGCGTGTGAACAATCGGTCCGCTGCGCGATCCCGGCGAAATGATGATGTCGGTAATTCCTTTGTCCAGTAAAATGGCCGCCAGTTGCTGGATATGTTTTTTTGTTGAAATCATCTGTTTTGCACTGTTTGGATGGCCGATAACAGGGTGGTGGCTTTTTTGTTGGTTTCTTCCCATTCGTCTTCCGGCACCGACCGCGAAGTAATCCCGCCACCTGAGTATAAAATGTACTGTTCCGGCCTCACTTCCAAACAACGCAAATTTACAAATAATCCGACATCCCCGTTCAGTCGCCACGGACCGATATAACCCGAATAATACCGGCGGTCGTGTTTTTCAATTTTCGGGATGAACCGGGCAGCTTTCGATTTCGGGAAACCACACACTGCCGGGGTAGGGTGGAGCTCGGCCACAAAATCACCGAGGTTGCAATCCAGTTTTTTGGCTGCAAACCTGAAACTGGTACTGAGGTGGGCTACCTGTCCGCTTTCCAGCGTGTCCGGGCCTTCGGTAATGTACGGGTGAATATTGAACCGGTAAAATACATCGAGGATGTAGCGCGACACAAAAGCCTGTTCCTCAATTTCCTTGGTGTGCCAGGAGTAATCGCCGTCATCTCGGCGCGACTGCGTGCCGGCCAGTGAGACGGTTTCAAGCATTTTGTTGTCCGATTTCAGCAAAACTTCCGGTGTGGCACCCATCCACAAACCGGCTTGTGTTTGGCCGGTGCGTGCCGACGGCAGGTTCACGAGGTAAACAAATGCATTGGGAGTTTGCTCAAAAAGTTGAAGATATACCTCACCAATCGATTCCGATTTTCGCTGAAAAGGAATCAACCTGGAAATAATCACTTTGGCCAGTTTGCTCTCTTTTATTTTGCCAATGGTGGTTTCAATGTCTTTTAAATAGTCTTTTTTAGAAATAATGAAAGGCGGCTCCGGATGCACTTCTTCCACTTTTTCGTGTTGAAGGGCTTCACAATCAATTTTAAGAATTTCGCCGATTCCTTTTTTGTGGATACCCGGTTTTAGAAGCACGAGTGGTGCATTTTCGCTGATGTTGTAGGGTGCGAAAACAAAACCTTCCTGTCCGTTCAGTTTTCCCAGCTGGTCGGGTTGAATGAGCCCTTCCTGCGGGGCTACCAATATTTCGGGGGTGTTGCTTCCGGGCATCGACCACAGGGCAAACGGGCAGTTTTTTGCGAGCAGGTTATCGATAAAAAGGGCAAAATCTTTTCTATTTGTCATTCTTCTTTACAATCATGTTTGTAACGCGGACGGTTGAAATCAGCCGGCCTTCTTCATTTTGTATATCAACATTCCAAAGGTGGGTCTTGTTTCCGCGGTGAATGATTTTTGCCGTGGCCCGTGCTTTGCCCGTTTTCAGTGTGCCGGTGTGGTTTCCAGAGACCTGGCTGCCGAGCGCATCAAATTCGTTTAAATCGATGATTAACATACTTCCCAAACCAGCCAGCGTTTCGGCCATGGCCAGGTTGGCACCGCCGTGCAGCATCCCGTCGGGGCGGCTGTTTTTTTCAGACAATGTGAAGTATCCTTCCACCAGGCCGTCATCAATTTTTGTCACTTCAATTCCCAGGTTTTCGATAAGGCTTTTCTGCATCGCCTGGTTGATGATTTCAAGTGGCGTATTCAGATCCAATAAACTAAAATCCATAATGTGGTATTCAAAAAAATGAAAATCAAAAATACGATTTCCTTTTTACTGTGCCAGTGTAAACCGGAAACTCACGCCAATATTTGTATTCGATGTGGGGAAAGAGAGTGAAGTGAACGGATTGTTCATCACTTTATCGAAAAACACACGCAGCTGAAAGCGGTCGCTGAGCATGTAGTCGGCAGTGGTTTTAATGGAAAACGCACTTTGTCCGGCGGTAATCTGGTCATCGTTTTCCACAATTTTACGCAGCACGGTTTTGTTTTTCCGGTACGAGAGGTCGGCCCGCAAATTCAAATCGTTGGAATAGGCTTGTTGCGAATTTTTGGTTTTTATAATCAGATCCATTTGCGTAAACCGGTAGCCAATTCCCATGGTGTATTCATTGCTGAGTACTTCGGTTAACTGGTTATTGGCAAATGACAACGTAAGGTTTCTGGAGCGTTTTATTTCGGCACGGGTAGTTAAATCATTGTTCCACATAATGTCCACGTTAATGAGCGGGCTGAAAGTTTCTGTAATGCTCACCGAGTTGAAATCGTAAGGCGGAATAAAGTTGTTGGCGATGTCGCGCACGTAACTGAACCCGTCGCCCTGTTCTTCGTAATTGAGGTTGGTGATGAAAGACCCCACGTTGTAGCTCGAGCGGTAGGAGTGGGTGAAATTAAGCGAACGCATAATCTTGTTTAGCCCCGGAATCTGGGAAACCATTCCCTCGTAACGGATACGCCAGTTGGGGCGGATAAATTTAATGGACGGGAAAAGTCCCAGCGATACATCGTGTGGATCTTTGTTTTGGTAGGCCGCCAAAAATGCCGGTACCATTACTTCCACCGAGTTGGGGCCGTAGCCATCTGGGAACCCGGTTTCTGGGTCAACAGCTGAAGGATCGTAGCCAAAACCGTTATCGGGGTCGCGTTGAGCTGCGAGGCGACGGGCAATAATTTGCCGGTAATCTTTAAATTTTTCAAAAGTTTCCGATGGGTGCACTTCTCCTTTACCCATGGAAAAAAAGGCTGTTCCCCAGGTGAGGGTTGACATGCTGAAGTTTCCTTTTTCAGTAAGACTGTTCGCGTTAAAATCGCCTGTTTCGGGGTTATAGTTGTAAAATTCGCTGATATTTTTTGAGAACGAGCGGTCGGCAGTCACATCGATGCGGAGGTCGGGCAGTGGTTCAATGGTAGCCCTGATGCTGAAACGTTCGTTTTTGGTAAACATGTACGGCATGTTCAGTGTGGAGTCGGTGGTTATCCAGCCGTTTTCGGCTGCCCGCCGTGCGAAATTGTAATCCTGCCATCCCAGCAGGAACGGCGCTCCGGGGGCAAAGCTGCTGTTCATCCGTTGGTTAAACAGGTCGCGGTCGGGGGTGTAATTTCCGGCACCAAAAGCGCTGGGTTCGGGCAAATAACCGGGCAGTACCGTTCCGCCGTTTACGCTGTAGTTTACTGATACGGTACGAACACCAATCAGCATGCGGGTGGTTAAATCGAGCATGTCTTTTAAGAATGTCTGGTCGCCGGGCTTCCCGGTAACTTTAATCTGTGCCTGGTCGGCATTGGCAAGGGGAGTAAACTCGATGGTATTGGCATCAACGATATTGGTATTTCCGCGAATAAGCTCACCATCGACTCCGGTGGCCACCACATTCACTTTTTTGGTGTTCAGGTTATGTGTTACCGTTTCTGTTTCGCCTTCAGCAAGTTTTACATTACTTGAATAGGTTTGTTCCTGTTGAGGTTGGGGTTGTTGTTGCTGTCGGTTTTGAGTCCGGCTGCCGCCACTGCGCCGGTTTAAACTGGAGCGTCCCCTGCCGGTTCTTCTGAATTTCCGGTCCAGTTCCTGAAAATAGGGCACTTTATTGTACAAACTCTGCAGGTTGGCATTTCCGGTTAACTGAATGTTCCGCGAGTTTTGAATGCGGTTCCCGAGGTTTATGGTGTCGGCAGTAATAGGTCCTGCCTGCCAGTCGTAAGTTCCCTGGTAGCGCACCGAGGATGAAAGAAAATTCAGGAACTGAATCTGGTTGATGGGCAACCGGTAGGTAACATTCACATTGTGGTTATAAAGTGTTGGCCTTCCCAAGTTCCATAAGTTGGTCATGATGGAATCTTTAATCATGTCATAATTATCCATATCGCGGTTAATCCTGCCTTCGGGCTCATCGATGCGCGAAGTGCTTCTCGACGAAAAATCAACTTTCAGCGAGCGGGTAACATCGTAGCGCAAATCGAAAAAGCGGTTCCATAAAAAGTCTTTTTCGTAGGTTGCCGGGAGAATGAATTCCGGGTTGGTAACATTTCGCGACTTGATTTCGTGGTAGCGCCGTGTGAGGTCGGTCCGGAAAGAGATCTGGGTAGGCAACGGATAAAAATTGAAATTACCCAGCAATTTTAGCGGCCCTTTCTGCAGCAGGCCAATATTGTTGAATGGCTGAACGATTTCGGGGCGGCTGCTGTAGTTATAGGAGAACATCCCACGGTAGGTTTTGTCGAGGTTGTATTCGGTGTCAATATTCCGCCTGAAAATTTCGTTGTAAGAGTATGACACAGCAAAGTTTTCCGGATCCCAGAGGCGTACTTTGGTTTGTTCGCGCTGCGGTTCTATTTTCACGTTGGTGAAGTTCAGGCTTTTCCGGGTTACCAAATCCTGTGAAATATTTTTTATTGAATCCCTTACGTTATCGTTTTCGGCATATTCCAGCGATTTGTCGAGTTCAATATCGGGTTCCAGCGGGTTGTATTTTGGGTTACTTACACTGCGTGAATAGCCGTAGTACATGGGCAGGCGTACTCCTGCTTTTTCGGGGAAGAATTTGCCCAAATCTATGGAAGAGGATACATCAAATTCATTTATGTCATCCAGTTGCCGGTTGTTAATATTCTGGCTAATACTACCAAATCCGGAAGAACGTGTTCGGCCTGCTACGGTAACACTTCCCAAATCCGCCAGGCGTGTTGTAACCCGGGCGTTGGCAGCCCATCCCCCTTCTTCGTCAAAATCAGAAAGGCGCATTTCGTTTACCCAAACTTCCACTGCTTTGGGGCCGGTGTTAATCTGGCCTTTTTTGTTCCGGATACCCATCATTACCACCTGCACATTTCCGAGGTTGGGGCTTCCTTTAATTTTAACCTTGTTTTTATTTTTGTTCCATCCCTGGTGAACGGTTTCGTATATATCCTGAATTCCAAAAGTGGAACCTGCCCTCCTCACTTCGGCATTTCGTTCGAGTTTTGCATCGGTGAATATTTCGAGAGGGATATCCAGCCTGTTTTCATCGGGCCAAACGGCGTAGCGGTCGCTTTCAATATCATCGTTGTACCTTCCGGGCGGAGTAAGCTTTAGTGGTACTTCGTACTCGTAATAGTTGTAGTTATAATCGGAACCAATCCGGATAAAAAAGTGGAGTTCATCGTCATTTAGCGGGTACTCTTCTATTTCTTCAGCATGTACTTCCAGTTTCAGGCGTTTGTACCTTCTGAAATCCATGTACAATGATTTGTAAGCGGCCCGTGCATCGCCCTGTTCGAGGCCGGTTACTTTCAATACCATCGACTGCTCGTTGAGCTGGCGAAGTTGCGGGTTGGCAGGGTCGATTACGCGGTCGATTCCCGGGGGCAGGATGTAATTAACCGGTTCCCTGTTCCCGTTTTCTTCAATGTTAACAGCCGAAACATCGAATTCTGCATTGGGTGAGAATACATCGGGTTCCTGTCCGATATCGCGGGTGTACCTGCGCCAGTCGGATCTTACAAGATCGAGGGTTGCAAAGCGCAAAACCACGGGTTTTTCGAATCCGCGCATGAACATACGTAAAAACCGAATGGACTTAAAATCGCGGATATTGCCCACTACCTTGTCGGGGTCGCGTACCGGAATTTTAAACTGGTACCACTTTACATCGCCCACCTGACCGTTTTTCAGCTCCACACGGCTTTCTTTTATGTCGGTAATATAGTTTTCGCCCAACTGCATGTCTTCTTTGCGGATGTTCACTTTGTACTGGTAGTACCGCTCGTTTTCATTTAAGGTGTTGTCATCGTTAATGTCTTCAATGTCCGGGAGTGATGAAGCTGCTGTTGGGTATGATTCCGGCGACATTTCGGTGGTTGGAGAATTTCCATCGGGACCGTTGAAGTTTTTATAACGTTCTAATATGCTCAGTTCCCTGTCGTCGTAATCCGAGCCCCGGTAGTAGTGAAAATCGTCGCCTGACGGGTCATTTAAATATTCTTCATAAATATCATCGTAAACCAGTCCGCTGAGTTGATTGAGGTAATCCTCGAAAAAAAGTTGTTCATCTACGCTGCTCAATCCGTCAAATCCAATATCCTGGTATCTGCGCGATTCCGGGTCGTTATCGAATGCATTAACGAGCGATTGCAGGGTTGAAATACGTCCCCAGACTGTGGTATCCACATTAGTCACCAGCTCTGATGTTGGCAGGCCCTGTTCAAAAGCTTTTCGCGAGTCTTTCAGTATGTCTTCCGAAATATCGCCCAGGTTGAAATAGAGTTCGCCGCCCTGATGTGTTCCTGCCGTATCGTTTACAAAAGGATCCATCACCCAGAATTCAATAAATTCGATATTGGAGTTTTCAAAATCGCTGGTTTCAATTTCGCGCATAATACCGCCCCAGCGCGTTTTCGGGTCTTTTAACGAGCCGTCAGGGTTTATCCCGCTCGAATAATCTGTGGGGTGGGTGTCGTAGTTATAAGGTCCGCGTTCGTTGGGATAAAAGGCCAAATCTAAAACCGGGATATTTGTCGGCTGGCCAACAGGGGACTCTTTTGCCGGGAAAATTTCTTTTTCGAATACCTCGCGAACCAGGTGGTTCGATTGCATCTCCTTGTCGTTTCTGATATGGTCGGGTGTGAGGCTGTTGTTCCGCAGGAATAAAGGATCGATGATATACCAGGCCAGGTTGGCGCGGTTGAACCCGTATTCGGGCGAATTGGTGAGGTTTCCTTCGGGGAACATTTCCGGCTGGTATTGGGGTGTACTTGCCATTACCCACGATTGCCTCGCCTTCAGGTTGATGGTTGTTTTTGTGCCTTCAAAATCATCAATATAGGCATTCCCGCTCTTTTCAATAACACTTGAATGGCCCGGGATTAACTGGGCAACTTCGGCTTCTACATCGATTGAAGATGGGGTGTTGGTGCTGTAAAACGGGAGCGCATCCACAGCTTTGGTCAGCAGCATGCTTTCGGTTGACCAGCGGCCATCTACCCCCAGCATGAGGTTGGAGATGGGGTCTTCGCCGTAGTCCACTTTTTGGGTGAGCGGGCGTTCCTGCATGTAAAGGGCGGTGGCACCAATGTTAAAATTGTCGGAAAAAGCATAATTGGCGTGTGCTCCAAGCAGGGTTTTCCGCTGCATGGTAAAAAGGTCTTCACTTTCGGTAGAAACCTGGATGGGGGTTCCTGCTTCAAGCAGTGCCTCGTTAATAATTTTCACCTGGCCCATCGTATAATCAACCGTATAGTCAACATTCTCAACCAGTTCGCGCCCGCCTGCAGTAACTTTTACCGATCCCTGGGTGAGGTTGAGCGTTCCCAGCGGGATGTCGGAACCCGAGGCACCTTTGTAACTGCCTGTTAGTCTATACTTGTTATGTTCTGCATCCTGTTCGGCAATCACTCTTGTTGAATCGTAGAGCGAAGTGAAGGCAAATTCTTCAATGAGCGCGGGGTCCTGAATGGAATCGGCCAGGTGGCTGCCAAAAGGTTCTACCACCGGGAAAATAATCCGCCCGCGGTTTGAATTCACGGTAATGCCTTCAATGTAGTCGAACCTCCCGTCTTTGTAAGGGTCCATCTGTTTGTTCAACTTGTCGAGGTTCATTACTTCGAGCAATATATGCCCCTGCAGCCTTCCTTTGGGCAAGTAGTTCAGATACGTACCTGTTGAGTCGTTCTGGTACACAATATTCAGGATGAAATCTTCAGGGGTTAGCTGGTAAGCGTCGAGGTTGTAGATGTTTTTCATCATCAGGTCCCAGGTTGGCAGGTTGGGCGACAAATTGGTTCCTTTCAGCAATTTAAGTACCAGTGTTTTAGGGGCATTAACACCATCGGTAGAAAATTCTCCCACCTGGAAAGTTTTGCCATTTGAAGTATAGCTGAAAGCTACCGCCAGCACTTCGTCGGCGTTTAGTGCCGTATTTAGTGAAATATAACCCAATCGTTCGTTTACAGTGTATTCCGATTCGCTCAGTTTGCGCGCCTGTTCAATTTTTTCAAAATCCTGACCACCTACAAAAGCGGGGCTGAACTGTGCCATTACCGATGTAATAGCTTGTGTGTTACGGATATCGCTGTAGGTCGTGGTCATTTCGTAGTACAAGCCATTGGCATCGTTAAGCGGGAAAATATTTTCAGGATAAGCAAGGCCTGTATTTTCCTGGAATGCCGGGATATCGTTGTAAATATGCGGATTGTGCTCCCCTAAATCCTGAAAAGCGATAATATTTCGGGATTCAGAAAAATTATTGGACTTATTGGTGACCCAAATTTCAATTTTGTTGATGTTGATAGGCGAAGTGGGTACCGCCGTGTTTTGCAGCCATTTGTCGTAGTTGTCGCGGAAATACTGCGACAGGAAAAAGTGCCTGTTGGCATCGTAATCGGCTGACGAAATTTCAAAGTTGGTAATTTGCGCTCCGCCCTCAGTTTCAATGGTTTTTGATTCACCTTTGTGTTGAGAGAAAAGCGTGGTGAGCGAGAGGCGGCCAAACTGCATTTCGGCTTTTACACCAAACAGGTTGGAAGCGCCTGTTATGAGGGTACCATTGAGCGGGAGTGAAACATTTCCGGCCGAAATACTTTTAATAATTTCGTCTTCTTCACCGGTATATTCCAGGTTCATTTTGTTTTCGTAGTCAAATGTGGCCTCGGTGTTGTAATTCACCCGCATGTTCATTTTGGTACCAATCTGGCCCATCACGTTCATTTGAATTTTCTCATCAAAATCGAAGGTGGGTACTTTCCTGAGTCGCTCAGGAATGGCGGGGTTTTCGGTGGCATTCATCTGGTACCCGAAGCTCACTTCCACATATCCCTGCGGCTGAATGTTTACTGTATTTCCACCAAAAACGCGGTTAAATGCTTCGCCGCCAATGGTGAGCTTTGGGATGAGGCCTCCCTGTTCATCCAGTTCATGTTGCCGGCTGCGTTGTTTCCAGTAGTTTTTTATTGATTTTTCAAAGTCGTAGTCGATGTATTCGTCGAGCGACATGGATTGCGGAAGCCTGTAATTCAGGTTCCCAATTTTTTCATAAAATATGTATTCTCCTGTTTCGGGGTCGTATTCTATTTCAAAATTAATGTTGCTGGGTTTATTCAGAAATATTTTCGAGGTATCTTGCGAAGGTGGTCCAAATGCGGGCTGGTCGTTAAACGGGAAGGGCAGTGTGCCCGTGGTGTCAATTTCAACGGTATCCTGCTGCAAAACAAGCGGATCAGCATCAAATGCTGAATTGCCAGCACTACTAATTCCGGATGCTGCAAGCAGGGAGGTGAGCACGTATATGAAGCCTATTTTCCTGAAGATACGGGCGAATTTCATTCCTTTTTTATAACCTTTTTAACGCTCTTTTAATCACACTTTCCACGGTTGCATCCGGATCTTCCCGAATAATTTTTGATACAACCTTATCTGCATCTTTTTTGGCAAACCCCAGCATGACTAAAGCAGATAACGATTCTTTCCGGGTTGTATTGTCTGCTGAAATTAAAATTTGACCGGTTTCGGAAATTTTACCGAATTTATCTTTTAAGTCAATAATTATGCGCTGCGCGGTTTTGGCGCCAATCCCCTTAACTGCTTTTAAAACATCGGCATTCCCGGATGTTACTGCTGCCGATAATTCATCGGGGTTCAGCGACGAGAGCATCATAATGGCCGTGTTGGCACCAACTCCGTTTACCGAGATCAGGTTCCGGAAAATTTCGCGCTCCCGTTGTTCGGCAAACCCGTAAAGAATATGGGCATCTTCGCGAACTACCTGGTGGATGAACAGGCTGGCCTCTTTTTGGCCGTTTATTTTACTGTAAGTATTTAACGAAATATTGATGAAGTAGCCAACCCCTGCGGTTTCTACAACTACACTGGCCGGATTCAGGGCAGCTACTGTTCCCCGGATAAATTCGTACATGAGTAAAAGAGTTTAAAAGTTTTGATCGTCTTCCGCTTCAATATCAACACCTTCGTCTTCCTGGTTCGATGTGATATCGTATTTCTTTAAAGGATTTTTTGTGATTTCTTCGTGCATTTTCCTGTTTTTGTGAATATCGAGTGCCAGGTAAAGCGCCTGCCGGAAAGAGTCGGGTGAGGCTTTGTCTTCTCCTGCAAGCGAGTAGGCAGTACCATGTGCCGGTGATGTGCGGATAAACGGCAGGCCGGCAGTGTAGTTCACACCTTTTTCAAACGATGAGAGTTTGAAGGGGATGAGGCCCTGGTCGTGGTACATGGCTAAAATGGCATCGAATTTTCTGTAGTCTTCAGCACCGAAAAATCCATCGGCCGGATAAGGACCAAGTGCAATTATACCTTCTTTTTTTGCCTGAATAATGGCCGGTAAAATCACCTCGTTTTCTTCTTTACCGAGAAGCCCGTTGTCACCGGCATGCGGGTTCAGCCCGAACACCGCAATGCGTGGCCGGGTAATGGCAAAATCTTGTTGCAATGCCCTGGAAATGATCCGGATTTTTGACAGGACCGTTTCTTTGGTAATATGGGCAGCTACTTCGGAAATGGGCAGATGGGTGGTTACCAGGCCAATTTTCATGGTTTCGCTAACCATTAGCATCAGGTATTCTTTGGCACTAAATTTTTGGGCAAGAAATTCGGTGTGCCCCGGGAACTTGAAATTTTCGCTCTGGATATTGTCTTTGTTAATTGGAGCTGTTACCAACACGTCAATCAGTCCTTCTTTTAAATCGGTGGTGGCACGGTCGAGGGCCATAAAAGAAGCCTCGCCGGCAATTGGTGTTGATTTCCCCAGTTCAACCCGCACATTGTCGTCGATGCAGTTTAACACATGCGCTTTGTTTGGCCCTGCTTCTGCAGGAGTGCGTACATGGTTTAAACTTAGATTGTTAATATTAAGTGCCTTGCGGTGATAGGCTGCTACTTTTGGCGACCCGTAAATAATTGGGGTACACATTTCCAAAATACGCGAATCGAGCAGCGTTTTCATTATTACCTCGTAACTGATTCCGTTAATATCGCCTTGTGAAATTCCTACTTTTATTGTATTGCTCATTATGCTGTATTCTATCGTGTTATAATTAAGTCTTTTAAAACGAGCGACAAAGTTACGTTTTTAATTGAATTTTTTCAAAAAGTGACAGAGCAGCCGGGTGCCAAAATCATTGCCGCCTTCGGTACGGCAGGCAATTTTTTCGTGCAGGTAGGCAACGCCGGCGGTGCCGAGGTGCAGCCAGGGATAACCGGTGAAATGCTCGAGAAATTTCCCGGCTATGGAAGTCTGGCCTTCGCGGGTGCCCAGGTTGTTTAAAAAAACAACCGGCTTTTCATTCACTGCATTTCCCGGTTTCCATTCAAGAATGTTGAAAGTTGGCGGATCGATGCTTCCCTTGTTCACGGCCAGCAGGCCGCCCATCCGCAGGGCTTCAATTTTTTTCCGGTTAAAAATTTCAACCTGAAAACCGGCCTCTTCTCCCAGCCTGGCAATTTATTTCGAAAAACGTTCGGCGGTAAGATAGGAGAGCGGTTCGTTAATCAAATTGCGGGAGTGAAATGCGGCTTCGGTGTTATTTATCAGTTCGTTGATTTGTTCTGCTGAAACGGCATCGTCTGCCACAAAAATTTCATGCGGAATGTAATCATCCTTTTTCTTTATGAAAAAAGAAGATGTTTGGATGCCTGAAAAGATAAGCTTCCTGTTCCTTTTTTAATTTTTTTTCGAGATACGTTTTTTCTGAATCGGCAAAAGCAAGTGAGGAAATTTGTTTTGAATTGGCAATTAAAAAAGCCGTTGTTTGGTTTTCTTTCAGTTCCTGTATTTTTGAAATTTTTGGTAGCATGGTATTCTTTATTATATTGTTTTTAATCCCAATTCTTTTAAGAATTTATTGTGTTCCTTTGTCTTCTTTTCAATGCGTTCATTTATCGAATTCAAGCGCTCATTCACTTCGTTTAAATCAACTGATATTTCATTAGCTGCTGTACTCACATATCTCGAAATATTCAGGTTGTAACCGTTCTTTTCAATTTCATCCATCGACACTTTTCGTGAATAGCGTTCCGTTTCCTTTCTGTATTTGTAAGTTTCAACAATGGATTCAATATGTTCTTTACTCAAACTGTTTTGGCGTTTTCCATTTTCAAAATGCTCGCTGGCATTGATGAACAGAACATCTTCTTCTTTCTTGCACTTCTTCAATACAAGAATACAAACGGGAATTCCGGTTGAATAAAACAATTTGGAAGGCAAGCCGATAACCGTATCAATATTATTATCTTTTAAAAGTTTAGTGCGGATACGTGCTTCTGCTCCGCCACGGAATAAAACACCGTGGGGCAAAATGATTGCCATCGTTCCTTCACCACTTAAAAAATGAAAACCGTGTAAAAGGAATGCAAAATCAGCTGCTGATTTTGGAGCAAGTCCATAACTTTTGAAACGGAAATCTTCTGCCAAAGTATCGTTTGGTTCCCAACGTAAACTAAACGGTGGATTGGCAACTACTGCATCAAATTCCATTTTTTTAGCCGGGTTCATCTCGTTCAGAATATCCCATTGGTTGAGTAAGGTGTCTCCGTGATAAATTTCAAACTCGGTGTCTTTCATCCCATGCAAAAGCATGTTCATCCGGGCGAGGTTGTAGGTGGTGATGTTGTTCTCCTGACCATAAATCTTACCTACCGTTCCGTCATTTTCTTTGATGCGTTTCCTTACGTTCAATAATAATGAACCAGAACCACAAGCAAAATCCAGTACCTTATCCAGTTTCTTTTTTGGGCCGGTAGGATTAGCCGGGTCTTGTGCATCCAGCGTAACAATTCGGGATAGAATAGTAGAAATTTGTTGAGGCGTATAAAATTCACCTGCTTTTTTACCCGACCCTGCGGCAAACTGACCAATCAAATATTCATATGCATCACCAAGCGTGTCGGTGTCGGTAGAGAAATCAGCAATACCTTCTGCAATTTTTTGAATGATGGTGCAGAGCTTTTTGTTTCGGTCGGTAGATGTTTTACCCAATTTTTCGGAATTCAGGTTAATTTCCGAAAACAAGCCCTGGAAAGAATTGTCAAACGATTCGTTTTCTATGTATTTAAACCCTTTCTCCAGTGTTCTAAGCAAATCTCCATCTTGTGTACGGGCTAGTTCGGTGATGTTATTCCACAAAAATTCCGGTTTCACCACATAATGCACTTTTCTGCGCATTTGCTTTTCAAAATCCACCACATCATCCGGGTTTTCTTTGTACCATTTCTCCAAGGGTGGTTTTACCTTAAGTTTAGACAATACGTCCGGTGGGGTATCGTCCGGGTAATCCCTGCCCAATTCCTTTTTTGCAGACTCTTCGTAATTGGTCGATAAATATTTTAAAAACAGGAACGAAAGCATATAATCACGAAAATCATCTGCATTCATTGCTCCACGCAGTTGGTCTGCTATCGCCCAAAGGGTTTTACCGAGTTGTTGTTGTTCTTTTTGTGTCATTTATTTATTATTCTATTTTTAAAAAAGGGGCGTTAGCCCTAATATCTTCGTAGTAGTAGCCAATTCAAACAATGGTAATTTAGGGGCGTAGCCCTGATATTTATGCATTATCATACCATTCAAATAGATATTTTGGATCATAATCCACATCAAATTTCTTCAAAAACGATAAATATTCTTCCTTAAACGATTGTTTTCTGTGGTGTACAGGTTGATTCAGCACATATTTCACAACTTTATCAATATGCGACTTTGAATAGGTAAAAGCCCCGTAGCCATCCTGCCATGAGAATTTACCGGGTATGTATTTTTTATTATTTAGCCAATTTGATGAGCCTGATTTTACCTGTTCCATTAATTTTGACGGGGCAATTGTTGGGTGCATCCCAACAAAAATGTGGGTATGGTCGGGGTTGCAATATATGGCATAGGTTTTACATTTGTGATTGGTAACTATTCCACACATTATTTTTTCTAATTCATCCCTGAATTTTTCTTTTATAAAATTTTCTCTACCTTTTACCGAGAATACGTATTGGGTGAATAATTGAGTATATGTATTTGCCATTTTTTATTCTTTTATATCAGGGCTACGCCCCTTTGGTTATATCATCCGTTATTTTATCTACTAAGATTGCGGGGCTAACGCCCCTTTTGGGTCCTAATTGGTTTATTGTTTTTGCCAGGGTTTTTGGGCCAACACCCCTTTCATTTGTTTGTTTATTTTCTTTTAAAAAATTTTTTAAGCTGCGATCCAATATACTTTTGTCAACAAAAATCAGGGGCGTAGCCCTGATATCTTCGTAGCATAATTTGGGTGTGAGACAATTCAGGGGCGTTAGCCCTGATATCTCCTTTATATTATATGATTTATTCAAATTCATCATTATTTAATCATTTTCGGAAACAACCCCTGCATCAAACCTTTTTTATGCTGTTGCAATTGCTCTATTTTCTCCGACTGTGCGGTGATTAACGCATCCAACGCCGAAAGACAGGAGGCGATTTTTTGTTGTTCTATTTTGGAAGGAATAAAGACAGTATAATTCAGCATTGAATCCTTATCTCCGCGAGGCATTTTTACTCCTTTTGCACTGTCCATTACATAATTTATGAATTTTTCATTTTTGAGGATGAATTCTAAAAACTCATTTAGCACTTCCGTACCTGAACGGAATACAATCACGTCATTTGAAGCCCCACCAACTTTATCAGACTTCCATACTTTTTTTAAATAAGGGCGAATGTTTGAAATGAGAATATCACCAATTTTAAACTTCGTGAAATTGCCAGTTGCAGGTAGTTTTGAAGCGGCTGAAACTCCTGAAAAATCTGGCAACATATTCTCTGTGCTGATGTATGTTTCAATATTTAGCTTGTTGATAGAAATTTTCTCACTTACTATAAATGCAACTTCTTTATCCCCCAACTTTTTCTTACTCCACTCCCCATCCCCCTCAAACTCCGGAAAACGGTAAGGTGGTATTCGGGGAGATTGCGGGTCGGGCCCGCAATGACTGCTATTGGCGGGCGGGAAAAGGTTTTGCATCAAGCCTTTTTTATGGTCCTTGAGGGCGTCCAGCTTATCGTTGTGGGCGGTTATCAGCTCATCTAAAGAAGAAAGGCAGGAGGCGATTTTTTGTTGTTCTTGGGGATTTGAAGGAATTTCAATAGGAAAACTTTGAAGAATTGGTAGTCTCAATGAAAGAACTGTGGACTGAACAGCTTTTTGAGATATTAGATTACTTCTGTGAAACATTGAATAATAAACAAACTGACCAATACAAGAAAAATCTTTTAGTGCATATGCCCTTTGGTGGAGGTTAAATTTCCCTTCATAATATTTCGGAATAAAACGCATTCCTTCGCCAGGAATTATCACCGCTTCACAATCAAATATGTAATTGTTAGTTGCCTTTATAATTTCAGAACGGTCAAACAATGGATAAAGACCTTCTTCAATATGGTCTTGTGCATTCGCTTTACCATTCGTTATCTCACAAACATCACTTAGTTCTTTTTCCTCCCACACTCCATCCTTCACAAACTCAGGAAAACGCAATTCGGGTATTAATTTATTCTCTTTACTCATTGTCTGAATTTGGATTTTTAGGATTGGATGATTTTAGGATTTCTGTTTCAGTTGATGATGTGCCCCTATCATCCTTTAATCTTTTTAATCTTAATTCGGACGTTTTTTTGTATTCTTTATTTTCCACGTGGTTAATGTTGTACACTCTTTTAAATTCCAAACTTTAATGGGTAAGTTATATGCCTGGCAATAATTCATGGCTTGTGCCAAATGTACATCTTCCATTTTGGTCAGTGCTTTTAATTCGACCATAATGACATTTTCCACAAAAAAATCGACCCTCCGTGTTCCGATATCAAATCCTTCGTAATAAATGCTCATTTCCATTTCACGCTGGTAGTCCAAACCTTGTTTTTGCATTTCAATAGCCAATGCACGTTGGTAAATCACTTCTTGAAAACCATTGCCCAATGTGCTGTGTACTTTCATCGCACAGCCAATTATCTTACGCGTTAAGTCTTCGTGTTTCATATCCTGTTTCATTTGTCTGAATTTGGATTTTTAGGATTTCTTTATTGGATGATGGATTAATCTTATCATCCTTTAATCTTTTTAATC